>DATHOT010000167.1:0-18976 GCA_035484655.1 Bryobacteraceae bacterium
CTTCCAGCAGCTCGCCATCGGCGCGGCCTACACTCCAGCTTCGCTGGGCGGGGACGGGAAAATCTATACCCAAAACAACGGACACCTGTTCGTTGTTGGACAATGATGACGTGGGACTCCAGAGCGCGATTTTCTTCGAGACGCCGGAAGAGATTTTTGCCCGCGTGTTTTCGGAGCTGAAACCGCGCACACGGCCCCCGGCCGTGCGGGTCGAATTCCGGAAGTTCGCCAACGCCAACAGCATTATTCGGTGGGACCAGGCAGGACTCAAAGTTCGCATTACGGACGTGCTTGACGGAGCTCCGGCACAGATCCTGGAAGCGCTGGCCTACATCCTGTTGTCCAAGCTTTTGCGTCGCCCGCCGCCCCGATCTTACGCTGAACGGTACCGCCGATATCTCAACCGGAAGGAGATGCGCCGCAGTCTGGAGTTGGTCAAGCAGGCCCGCGGGCGCAAATTCGTCTCCGGTCCTCAGGGGGACTTTTATAATCTGGAAGAGATTTTTGAGGAGCTGAACTTCCGCTATTTTCATGGCTTGATGGCTCGTCCGCTGCTGGGTTGGAGCCGTCAACGTTCGAAGGTCATGCTGGGCCATTACGACCCATCCCACAACGCCATCATTTTAAGCCGGCTACTGGACAGCGCCGGGGTGGCTCGGCTGGCCGTCGAGTATGTTTTGTTTCATGAGATGCTGCACCTGCGCTTTCCGGTGGATCATCGAGGAGCTCGCCGGTGTGTGCACACGCCGGAGTTCAAGCAAGCGGAAAGGGAATTCCCTCAGCTAAAAGAGGCGAAAGAGCTCCTGAAGAAGATCTGTGGCTGATGCGGTGGCTGTTAAGCGGACTGGGCGGCAGTGATCGGCTGGAAGCCCAACTGCGCGACCTGATTCCGCATGTTCTCAAGCGCGCTGGTGAGCCTGGATACATCCAGCGAGGTCCAACCCAGAGGATAAACCGCGACGCGCAACCGGACGGCGCAAACGGCCAGGTAAAAAGTCACTTGCTGGCGCCACAATACCTTCGCAAAATCCGCCCGGTCTTCGGCGGAATGAACGATCATGAGCCTGGCGATTCGAAGTAACTGATTGAAGTCCCCGATTAATAGCTGGAGATAACTCAAAAACAGTTGCTTGCGCTCCTTCAACAGCCGCGCACCGATTTCGGGACGATAGCCGGGTTGACGCGACAAGAACTCGAAATCGCTTTGGTCCAGCAAGCGTTCCATGGGAGAGAAGTTGTCCAAAGAAAAACTTTCGAACCATTCGGCAGTGGACGTTCGCTTGTCAAGACGGGAAGCCAGTCTCGCAAATAACATCGTGAAGGCAGCGATCAGAAGTGCCACCACGATGAAGGCTGAGATCAAGATTGTCATTCCAAACATCCTCCCTAGAAACCACTTCCTGCTAAGCATATCGGATTTATCTGTCTAAGGCAAACACCTTTACGGCTATTTTTGCGCCATTCCCCTAAGGGATTTTCGCTTATTGCCGTTCGGATTAGCTACTTGGGAGGCAAAGTCCTAGCCATCACTTTCGGGCAGCCCGGCTCAGGCTGGCGTTAATTTCCTGCAGTTGCAAAAGCAGCCGTTCTTCGTCCTCTGGATGCCATTTGTGGCCGATAACCATGCTCTTAACCTCGCCGCCGCGGTTGAGAGTAAAGATCCAGAACAGAAGGCAACCCGTGGAAACCACAATCAGGAGGTCACCCAACGGGCGATCCCAACGATGGCCTATGTTCCTGACAAACAGCGCGGCGGCTTTCGTCAGAAAGTATACGGCGTAGCCCACCGAATAAACAATCACATTTCGGTTCAGCGGCACTGGGTAATAAACTAAAAACAACATCAGGAAGAGTACAAATATCACCAAGCTGCCAACAATGGTGCGTTCCAGAATGAGGAAGTGACCCGTGAGGCTGGCCGGGCTTTTCTCAAAGCCCAACAGCGTAAAGGAGATCAGAATCGCCGCAGCCAGCGTGATTCTAAGGTACCGCCGGGATAAACTCGCCAAGCCTGCCAGTCCGCGCAGGACGATCGTATACAATTCCAGCACGGTCAATGCGTAAAAAAGGACGATTAAACCCTCAGTGGAGAGCCAGACATACACATAAGCGGTTCGATCATAGGGAGTGAAGGTGAGCAGAACGGTTTGAAGCAAAGCGGCCAGCAGGTACCCGAAGAAGTAGGCGTACGTATCCTGCAGCCTTTCCCGCCAGATGTGAACACATAGGCCTAGCAGAGCGGCGGTTTGAACAACAAGAAGAAGTTGCTGATCGAGAGGGAGCCGAAGCATCGCCCACAGTCCTGAGGACTAAGAGTTTAGCATCCGGCTCCCCGCGGAAGTAAACCGGCCTCAGTTGCTCGGCAAGGAAGGAAGCTCACAGTTGGGAGGGCAAGGAGGCCAGGGCCAGTCTGCCGAAACAGCGGCCGTGAAAATCAGAGTCATACCCGCGAGCAGTAACAATTTCTTCAACATGATCAAAAATCTCCTCGTATTTTTCTGAAATGTGAGTGGGAACTCACGGGTAGCTTAGGGGCTAGTAGTAATGGGCGGGCTAAAGTACTACACTATTTCGGTAAGCAGAACATTTCCAATTCCGGATGATCAAAAGGCCTATTGGACCTTTCTTCTCATCGAGATTCGGTGGTATCATCCGATTGTCGGAATGAAGAATATGCGTGTCAGCGATGCCTTGGACCGGAGTGCGGCCTCGGACCTATGGCGGAATACGCTCTCCCAAATCCCTTCCTTATTTGGAAGGCTGGTCTACCTGGCGTCACTTCGGAACGCCAATAGCGGCCGCTATGAGCATCATGGGCTCACGCTGGTGTTTGGCGAGGAGGATGCCAATAGAGCGTTGAAAAAGAGCCACACGCATGTATTTCGCGAGTGGCTAAGATTCAATCTGGAGCAGCAGAAGGCCGACCTCGACCTCTATCTTGCTGGATTGTGTGAGGATAAGCGGACAATCCTGACGAACTGGCTGGAGCTGGCCTACTACCGCAATCTGATGCCGGTTAGCCTGAGAGGAGTAGAAAAGCGGTTGTATACGGCCGATCTCAAGGCATTGCTCGAACTGATGGGGAACGCGTACGCCGCCGCCGCCCCTGGTCCAGACGCATAGCCACACCGCTCACCTGTCCGATCAGATCGATATCATCAGGATACTTATAGACTTCCGGGCTGCATTGCGAGGCCGGATGGGGCTGCAGCACCAACTGGTCCCCATTCAAGTGGCACCAGCCGCAAGAATATCCTTGGCGATGTTCGAAGAAGTAGATAGGCCGGTCGAACTCATTGCTCCAGCCGGAGTTAGAGACCCGACGCTGCGTCTCATCGATAATCAGGAACGACCCTGGCTGCAACAGGGGGTACATAAACCAGTCCTCGGTACCAATGAAGGCATAGCGATGATCCTGTAGCTTCAGTGCGTCAAGAAACAACAGGGGAACTTTGCCCCAGCGCTGAATCATGCGGCTCAGATACGTAGTGCGCCGCAGGTCGACACCAGGATCGAGGGATAATGGCAGTAGTACTTCTCCCTGAACGCCGGCTTGAAAAGAAACCATATGAGTCTGAGGAATTTCCACGTAGGCGGAATCGCCGGGCAATCCTGCCAGTGAAACTCCGTACCATTCCATAACTTCCTGGAAATCGAGCCGATAGATCGCGCACAGCGAATATAGTTTGTATAGGGTTGGGACCAGGCCGCGGTTTTCGATTTCCGAAATCCGATTGATCAGAACCGCGAATTCATCATTGTGATATTTCTCGGCTATCTTGAGGCTGGCTTGTTCGACATCCCGAACGCGCAGATTTAGACGCTCTCGTACTCTACGGAGTTTTTGCCCGGCATCGTCCATGCTATGATACTTTCCCGGCTGTATTCCCCGTCTCCTGGCCGGTGTCAGGCTAGGTCACTGGTTTCGAATTATAGCGGTCGGCGCGTACGGAAGCAAGGATGTAAAAGCTGTTTTGTTCGGTTTTCCGAACAACAAAAATCGTTAGGAGGCTTTTTGCATACCAAAACGGGTTTTTCGCCAGCGTGTTCGTTCCAATGTACATATCGACTGAAAACCTCACTTTCCAGAAAGCGGCCAGCATGAAACGGCGAGCCGGTTTTCAGGGCGCATTAGGAGCTTTTAGCCAGGAAGCGGTCCGGCAGTTGCTGGGCGAAAAAGTTGAGGTAGTCCCTTTTACGAAATTCGAGGAGGTTTTTCGGGCTTTAAGCCGCGGAAAGCTTGACGACGCCGTCATCCCGATCGAAAATACGCTAGCTGGATCAGTGCACGAGAATTACGACCATCTGCTGCACTTTGACGTGCGTATTATCGAGGAAACCAATGTCCGCATCGTGCACCATCTGATTGCCCCACCGGGAGTGCGATTCAAGGATATTCGTAAAGTCTATTCGCATCCGGTGGCTTTGAATCAGTGCCTCCGATTCTTCGCCCGCAATCGCAAAATGGAGAGCACCCCGTTCTACGACACGGCTGGCAGCGTGAAGATGGTCCTGGAGGAGAACAAAGGGGACGCCGCAGCGATCGGTTCCGAAGTAGCTGCATCCATTTACGGAGGCAACATCTTGCGGCGATCGATCGAGGACGATCGGCGGAATTTTACCCGGTTTTTTCTATTGAATGCGGCCAAGCGCGTTCATCTGCCGCGCCAGCGATCAAATCGCTGGAAGACTTCGCTGGTATTCACGACGCGCAACACCCCAGGCGCGTTATTCCGGGCGCTCAGCGCGTTCGCGTTGCGGGATTTGAACCTCATGAAGATAGAATCGCGCCCCTTGCATGGCCGGCCTTGGGAGTATCTGTTCTATTTGGATTTCCTGGGCCGGGAAGATGACCCTCGGGTGCAGAATGCTTTGCACCACCTGGCTGAATTGGCCGATTTTCTGAGGGTCCTGGGAAGTTATCCGCGAGGCAATTAGCGTCTGGGCTTGAACTTGAGCGCGGTGTGAGTGGGGGAAAGCCCGCAGGCGCCGCGAAAAATAGCCCGCCCGTCTGTCCGCTTCCTTACACCAGCATACCTTGAATCCAGTTGTCTGATTCAACTTTGGATGATTTTGCGCGTAACAGAAAGGAGGAAAAGATTACATGCTACGAAACCTATTCGCGGTCGCCGCTTTATTTTTGCCAGGGCTGGCCCAAGCCAGCGAATTCGGAGGAAGCATTTTTGGTGGTGCGGCCACGTGCGCGGGCGCCGACAATTTCGGTCCGGAAAATGCGGTTTTTGGCGTAGCCGCCGACAGCGCCAACGTTCCCGCCTGCACCATACCGCACATCGGAACCTTTACGGCCTCGGCGTCGGCAAGCGTCGATCTGCTGGGAGTCACCCCGGAAATTCAAGGGCAGGCAACGACAACTGGCCCTTTGATTATAGGCATTACGGCAGCGTCGACCGCTGGAGTCACAGCCACTTATTTTGATACGGTCCATCTGATTTCGCCTATGATCAACTTTGCCGGTGGCGTGGACGTCGTGGCGGGGGACAGTTATAGTCTGAATATTAGCAACTCGGCCCCGACCCACCTCATGGATGGCAGTATTACATTCAGCGTGGTCAGCATCAATGGTGAGCCCGTTTCTTCGGCCGCGACATACCAGCAGATGGTCTCCGAGAACAGCGACGGCTCTTACTCCGGGAATCTCTCGGTCGAATTCACGATCCTCGCGTGCCCGTGCAGTTTCGAGTTCCAAGTGGAAGGCTTGTTGTCAGGGGGCGGCTCATCGAGCGGGAGCTTCCACGATCCGTTCTTCATTAATTTGCCGGACGGCTGGAGTTATACGCTCGCCAGCCAGGAAGCAGTAAGCACCCCGGAGCCCAGCTCTTGGGCGTTGGTGGCCTTCGGCATGATTGCATTCTGCAGCGTGTTGCTGAAGAGTGAATTCAAAGGTGAAAACGAAAAGCTTGGATCGATCCAAGGAGGAAGCGCTCATGAAACTACCGTTGGCGGTAGGAATTTTGGCGTTGGCGCATCCGCTCCTGTGCGGAGACATCATATCTGAATATTCGCAAGCCGCCGTGACAGCCACCGCAGGCATTGCCGATTTCGGCGCTCCGCAAAGTCAGACTCCAGAACGGTACTCTGAGTCCGTTAAACGCCGCAATCGAATACTCGGTGGTGTATCCTGCGAACGCCCGCCTCTGAACGGGGCAGCCTGCAATCCATCTGCTCCGAATTTCTGTGCTTCGGTCGGTGGCCAAGTGGGAGCACAGTGGACGAGCGCGGCGCATGGCACGGTTTCCATATCGAATTTCGGGTGGAATGGCCATCTCTGGGCAGCGCCGCTGTTGTTCTATGAATTCCAGCCCGATACCACCGGAACGATGGTAATCGACCACGCGGTGTCGGCTACCGGCACTGACCTGAACGGCATAGCGCCGTTCCTTCTGAATCTGGCGGAACAGTCTGCGCCATTCAGCGCTGGGCAAACTCCTCGTGCCAATGCCAACATGTTTGCGGTGGCCGGTATCAGCTCGTCTGGGCAAGCCAGTGCGGCCATTGTTTGCCGGCCAGTAAAATGCATTCGCGATTGGCAACGAGTCCAATCAATTTGGCAACTTTGCGGACCGTAGCGCGCGCGTCGGAACCTACCTCGCCCGCACTATTAGGTTCAGGACTTCTTGGTCTGGGCCTGGCTCGTTGCTGGAATCCAAGGCGCTAGGATTTCCGAGGAGAACTAGTTAGCTCGCTTGCTCGTAAGATCTCGTTTCCATTGCTCCGAAGATTCACGCTCAATCGTTACCTGGTAGCTTTGTACAGCACCGACCACGAAAGTCTGGCACAGTTGAGCAGTGTCAATCGACTCTTACAACCTCAAGACCCCTATCCGCGAAGCAATTAGCGTCTGGGCTTGAACTTGAGCGCGGTGTGAGTGGAGGAAAACCCGCAGACTTTAATATCTATAAAACCAGCGGCGCGACCGGCCGCGATCACATCCCCTTCGGTGATTGTTTTGACGCCCTTGGGATAGACGATCCAGACCGGGGTCTCGAGCAGGTAAGCAAGCTCGACCAGTTCATCTTTCTCTTTGACCGACAAGAAGACCACGTCCGGCTTCTTAGAGGACTTCACCGCGCCACGCTCGGTCAGTTCCCGCCGAAAGTCGTCGTCATGGCGGCCGATCAGATGAATCTTCGTTCCGGGCTTCACACCCAGCTTGTCGAGCCGACTGGGTGGATGGCGGATTTTGCCGGCCCATTTCTCCGCTCCTTTACCGATGTGAAAAACAGCCTGGCCATCCGGATACTGGACGGTCAGTTTCCCCTTTGAGGCCTCGAGTGCCGAGATCCCCTGGAAGGGGATCTTCAAGCGGAAGGCGCCGCGAAAAATAATCTCGCTCGTTTCGAGCAAAGCTTTGCCTTCCGACGATTCACCGGCGAAGTCCACTCGGCACTTGATCTCCTGGCCCATTCAGTGCCAGTATACAGCCCGCCGGTAACCGGGGGCAGACATAGGACAGTGTTCTCCGGCTAGCTATTAGAACGTCACCCTTACGCCCAATTGCAGCGCCCGTCCGCCTCCAGTTCCGTTCACGCCGGTGCCACTGCCGAGCGTGCTGGTGACATTGCCGAAGGTAGAGCTGGTGAGCGACGCTTGGTTCGTTCCGCTGGAGGTGGGGTTGCTGAACTCGGGCGTGTTGGTGAAGTTAAAGGTCTCGGCGCGAAGTTCGAGATCAAACCGCTCGGTAATCTTGAAGTGCTTAGAAAGCGCGAGATTGAGCGCGAAAAGCCCGGGTCCGCTCAGGTCATTGCGGCCCACCGTACCGAAAGTGACGCCGGCCGGTTGGGCGAAGCTGGAGGTGCTGAACCACGGGTTGCCAACGTTGATGCCATGCAGGATCTGGACTGGCGCAACCTGGTTCGCGCTCTGCGTCTCGCCCGGTGTATTGAGGCTGCTACCGCTCGCGGTGACAAAAAATGGCTGCCCGGTCAGCGCGGTCAAAATGCCGGAGATCTGCCAGTTGCCGAGCACCCAGGTGGCTGGACCCTGGGTGAGCCACTTCCGTCCGGCACCGAAGGGAAGGTTGTAGACATAGCTCTGCACGAAGGTCAGCGTGCGGTCGAAGTCGTTGCGCGCGTAGTTGCGCCGCGCGTTGATCAGCCAATATAGGGTGCCGTCGTCATCCTGCTGGTAGCCCATACCCTTACCCCAGGTAAAGGCGGTAGTCATGGTCAGGTCGGCCATGCGGCGGTCGAACTTGACCTGCAACGCGTTATAGCTCGAGGAGAATCCCTGCCAACGGAGCGTGGCGCTCGACGTTTTTCCGTAGAGGATGTCCAGGGGTTCGCCGGCGTTGCCCAGGCCCAATCCTGACGTGCTAGTGGCCTTATTCAGGTCGACATTGGCCACGGTGTCCACCCCGTGAATGCCCAGATAGGCGACATCCAGCACGAAGTGGGCGGGCAATTCGCGCTGCACCGCCACATTCCACGTTTCGGTATACGGGTTCTTGAAATTGGTGTTGATTACGTCGTAACTCTGCGTCAGGAGCGGACCTGTCGCCGGAATGATGCCGTTGGATGGAATCGGTACGGGCACGGGCAGCGGGAACCCCTGCTGGAACGTCGCCGCCTGGCCACTGGGAAGAAGGGTCGTAGCATATCCGTCACCTACGTTGGTGTAGAAGTTGTTGGAGCGGACGGGATAGTTGTAGGCGTAGGTGTTGTCCGGAAAAGGAGTAAAGCTGGTTCCAAAACCGGCACGAATCACGGTTTTCTCCGTCAGGCGATAGGCCAGTCCGATGCGCGGAGCAAAGTATTTGTAGCGCGTCTTCATTCCGAGGTTCGAGGGGTTGTTGCCGACACCGGCGAGCACCAGGTTGTTGGTGGTCGGGTCGTAGTTTGAAAAACCGCCCGGGAACTCGGGTGTGGCCGGCGGATAGAACTCCCAACGCACGCCCAGGTCCACCGTCAGTTTCGGTGTCACCTGCCATTTGTCTCCGGCGAAAGCAAAAAACTCCCACTGCCGATAGGCGGGAAAATAAGTGTTGACATCGCGGCCAAGCTGGTACGGCACGTCCAGCAGGAAGCTCGCCATGTCATTGGCGATGCCGAGCTTGGAAGAATTACAACTGGTGGCCAAGCCGTTGGAACCGATGTTGATCGGGGTGCAAAGGGCGGTCTGCTGGTTGCCAAAATAGTAGATGCCGCGCGGACTGTAGGTCTGGTCCTGCAGCAAATCGTCGCGTAGCCGCTTCAGATCGATGCCCCACTTGAATGTGTGATTGCCCTTGGTCTTCACCCAGGTATTAACGACGTCGACATTGGCTTCGGCGCGGACCCAGGGAAGGCTGGGTGAATAGCCTACCACGGGGTTTGAAAACCCGTCGTTGATCTGAATTCCTACGAGGCCGCTGGTGAACTGGTTAATGTTCACGCCAGGGATTCCCAGAGCAGTGGAAGCATTTGTGCCGTAATCAGAGTTTTGCGCTTCGTTGTGATAGTGCGAGACGGCGATGCGCGTCTCCACTAGCAGGCTGGGAGAAAACACATGGTCGTAATTGAGGTTCGAGCTATACGTTTTCTGGAAGCCGGTACCCATGAACGCGCCGCCGGGGCCATCGCCGCCCGCGAGTCCGAACAGCGGGGCTTGGAAGACCACTGGGCGGGAAAAGCTGAAGCGGCCACTTAGCCGGTCCTTATCGGATAGGTTATAGTCCAGTTTCGCATCGAGCGAATCGGCCGTCTTGGTGTATGGCAGCTGTGCGAAATAATTGTTACTGGGGCTGGCGATCTTATATGGCTCATTCGACGCCGGAAGCAAGCCTAGGATCTTCGCCGAGATCGAATTGATGCGGCTGGCCGGGATCTGATTGTTGGGGAATTGGGTTCGCCCCGTGCCGTCCAAAGGGTTACCGGTGTTCGGATCGTAAACGGGCGTAGCGGCGCCGCTGAGATCGCCGGTGCGCCATGGATCCGGCGGTATGGTTACCAGATTGGTGTTCGCCTCGTGGTCCATGGTCCGGAGGTAATCGCCGAAAAAGAACAGCTTGTTCTTCTTGATGGGCCCGCCCAGGTTGCCGCCGACGTAGTTGTAAGCCAGGTGACCGACGCTTGGATTGAAAAAGGAGCGAGCGTCGAAAGCGCTATTCTGCAGGAATTCGTAGGCTGCTCCGTGAATCGTGTTCGTGCCGGACTTGAGGACTACGTTCACAATGCCGCCCGAGGCGCGGCCCAGCTCGGGATCGTGGTTGCTCAACGAAACGTCCACCGTCTGGATGGCTTCGATTGGCGGGATGTAGATCTGGAGCAGGCCGGTTCGCTCATTGTCGTCGGTTCCCTCAATCATGAAGTTGTTTCCTTCGCGCAACTGCCCGTTGACCTCGGTTTGCAGCGAGCTGGAGGCATTGAAGAACTGCGAGTGCTGTTCCGCGACCGGCGCGACTCCTGGCGCAAGGTTCAAAAGGGCTTGGAAATTGCGATTGGAACTGAGCACGGGGGTACCCGCGAGCACTGTGGCGTCGATTTTCGTGGCCGTCCCGGCGCTGTCGGTCTGGAGCATCGGCGACGCGGCATGCACTTCGACGGTTTCATTGAGGCTGCCAGGCTGTAATTGGGCGTCCACGCGGACCGTGCTGTCGACGCGCAGTTCAATGGCCTGGCGGGTTTCCCGTTTGAAACCGGTTGCCTCAATGGCAACTGAATAGATGCCGGGCGCCAGGTTGGGGAAAATGAAGTTGCCGCTTTCATTCGTCTGCCCGGAGTGGATTGTGTTGGTGTTTGTTTCGGTAATTGTTACTTTTGCATTGGGCACCACGGCGCCAGTGGGATCGGTAACGGTGCCGACTAGTGTGCCATTTACGGTCTGCGACCAACCGGCCGTCGCAGCGATCAATAAAGAAAGGACGCCAAGCGCCAACAGGGCGCACAAATAATGCAGACGTAGCATACTATTCTCCCTTTTTAGTGGTCCATTCCCCAACTAGACTGTCAGACCCCTATCTAGCGAGTCTGTGCGGATTCGGATAGCGAGTCAAGTTTGCGATAGTTAAAATTAACGTGGAGCCGGATGTTAAAAGAGCGCGCTTAACAGACGGCAAAATATTGATAAAATGGCTCTTATTCTTCCGCGATCTCGATTGCGTTAATGGTGGCATAATTGGCGATCGGGACAAACTCGAGATTGAGTTTGCCTTGCGGCGAGGCCTGGACATTGTGGAAAACTTTGAGCACGGCTTGATTGCTGGGGCCTTCCTTGAGAATATCGAAGCTCTTCAGAAGGGTTGTACCGTTACAATACACGTCAAAGACGCGGCTGCCTGGCCCCCCGGGTGAATTCGGGGTGGCGAACCAAGTCTCGGCAAAGTGCAAGGTGACGGTATAGCGCCCGCCTTCGGCAACCGGAATAGAGTAGCCAAAGTGTCCGAACCGCTGGGTTTGATATAAACCTGGATCGGGGGTACCCTCGATAGGCGCGCTCCGAGAGGACTTTCGCCCGCCGGAGACCCATTCGTCCGGCAGCCAAGTGTGACCCAGATGGTCTCGATAGACGCCTCTGGCGGCCAACCGGATGGGCGTCATTTTCCCGGAAACGGCGGGTATGATTTCCAAGGCGTTCAAGAAACCGGGGCCGCTTCCGGCGCCCTGAACGGTAAGGTGAAGCGTACCGTCATGGGTGGCTGAGACATTCTTGAAAATCTTCTCGGTAGCCGCGTTTACGCCGCCCGCGTCGGAAGCTATATCAACCGTCGAAACGGGCATGCCGTTAATCGCAACACTAACGCTTCGAAGCGCTTCACTTTCGACACCGGTTTCGGCGAAGTAGAGGTGCAGTTCGTACACTCCGGGTTTCAGTGGAATATTGTAGACGAACTCGCCCTCACGGCCTTGCTGATAAATCCGCGGGTCTTGCGTATGCTGGATCTCATTGGGGCCACGGTGAAAGGATGCGCCCCCACTGAAGAATCGGTCGGCGAGCCACGCACGGCCGGCTTGGTCGATGTAATCGGTCTTGCGGTCACCGGCAACAATCCGTATCACGTTGGCTTCGTCGTTTGAAATGAGAGGGCGGGGCCCGGGCGACGTGGTCGCAGCGAAAGTCCTGGCTCCCATCCGGGGCATGACCTTCGACCAATGGTCGAGCGAAAACACTACCGCAGCCAACAGCGCGGCCAATCCTATCGCGAACCACAACGGCGACACCTTAAATCCAATCGGTGTTCGAGCGCTGGCTGGGACGATGGGCGTCCCGCTGATCGATTCAAGTTCAACCGCTTCGGGTTGCTCAAGATCGCGGATTTCCGCGCGGGGGAGGAATTCGGGCGTGTACTGTCCAGCGGGTATGAAGATTACCAGGTCGTGGTCTTTGCCTTCGGTGGCGTAATATTGCCTGAGCCGCTTCCGTAGATTGTGGGCGTCCACACGGACAATGGAATCGAGCTGCGGGTCGAACTGGGTATCTCGTCCCATAACATCCACAGCGATGGTGTATTCCTTGATGTTGCCGGCGCAACCTTCAAAGTACTTTTCGCTGAGATAGGAGAGCAACCGGGAGAGTTTCGGTGCGCGGCGGAAGGTTTCCGAGGCAAGCACGGCGGCCACCTCGGCTCGCTCCGGTCCGTTCGGGAACGGGTCCGAGGATTTGTGGCCCAACGATGGCGAACTCATGGTTCTTGGTTCAGAAACCTCCGCGCGGCCGGTAACCCGGACGAGCCCGGACGCGATACTTCTTGCCGACGTCGGAGACGATCTCCACATTGATCTTGCGGAAGCCCTCGTTGGGGTTGGGGGCGGGGTAATAAGTGATGGTATAACTGTTGCCGAGATCCTCACGGATCGATTCGAAGGCCTCCACCTGCTTCTGCCAGGTTTTGGCAAAGTAGGCTTTGCCGCCGGTGCGCGTCGAGATGCGCCGGAAAACCGCGCTGGACATGGGATCCTTGTTGACGTCGTTGGTGGAGATGACGTAGATGGGGATGCCTTCGTCTTCGGCGACCGCGCGCACGTCGTCGGGCGCGACCATGCTGGCATTATCGGGGCCGTTGGAGAACACGATGATCACCTTGCGGCCGGGAATCTTGGCGGCATCGCGCAGGGTCAGCAGCAGGCCGTTGTACAAGGCGGCGTCATCACCAGCCACGGCTTTCCGCAGACCGAAAATCGCATCGCTCCGCTCGCGCGACAGCGGCGCTGCACGCGACAGATTGCGGCTGAAGGTGTAGACGGCCACCGAATCGGCGCGGTCGAGACCACGCACGAAATCGGCGATGGCGTCGGAAGCATAAACGAACCCGCGATACATGTAGTTGCTGGTATCGAACAGGACGAACACGTTGGTGCCGACAAATGAGTCGGTGCGAACTTCCGGAGTTTTGGCCTCGGTGTCGCCGGCCGCGAGGGGCGCGTTGAGCGGCCGCGTACTCCCGTTATCAAGCACCTGCAGGGGCGGTTTATTGCCTTCGCCGAAGGTATTGATTTTTTGCACGATGCCGTCTTCAGTCACGCGAAAATCGGATGGCTTGAGCTCGTTGATGTAATTCCCTTTGCTATTAGTGACGGTGAAGCTCAGCACCACCATGTCGACTTTGATCCGGAAGGTAGGCCGATCCTGCGCGACAAGCCAAAGCGAAGCGCCGGAAAGAATCAATCCGGCTCCGGCCAGCAACACTTTCTTGATGCATATCACGTTTTTTATAAATGTCACGGAAGCCTCCCAGAAATTCCGCAATTATGAATTATAAACCGGCTCCAGCGGCGGACGCCTGCTTGCGAGTCCTCTGCCGGACGTCATCGCCGACCATGCGAAGCGAGCGCAGCAGCGCCGGCCAATCTTCCAGATGCGTAGCGAAAATACGCTCCACGGTTTCCCGCGTCCAGGCGGGCACCAATACATTGAGCTCCGCCGGTGAAAGGTGCAGCTGATCGGCCAGAGCCGCGTAATAGAGGAGATTCGATTCCCAGCTCTCGGCCAGGATTCTGCTGGAGTAACCCATCAGCGTGGGGAAGGTCCGGAGATTAAGCAACTCCGGCGAGTAGGAGTTCGCCAAAGTCGGCTTGGGCGTGCCGAAGGAATGTGAGATCACCTCATAATTCAGCTGGAGGGGCGATTCGGCGGCCTCGCGGCGGATTTCAGCAGCCAGCGGCACGTCGTTGGTCTGGTTGGAATCAAGCAAGTCTCTCGCCACTACGAAAAGTTCCGCCGGCATAATGTTATCGAGCGCGGCTTGAACGCGGCCTTCAGCGAGTAGTTCGCGGATCTTCTCCACGCGAGCCGGCGCGGAGTGCTGATCGAGAGCATCCAACACCAGCCGGCGCCGCTCCGGATTGAGCGCGGCTTCGGCCACCATAGTTTCGCCGTAGGTCATGTGCAGCCCGACCCAGTGGAGCTGGCCGGGAGTGACATTCCACCAGCGCTGCACCGTGGCTGATAGAAGCAACTGCGGCACCAGGTCGCCCCAGATGAGCGCCTGCTCCCTCGAAGGAATCAAGAAGTTCTGCTCGGCTTCGGCCAGCGCGTAGGGCAAATTGACCAGGGAGCCGACCAGTTTTCCACCGGCGCTCGAGGGCCAGCCCGTGCCCAGGACTTCGGTGACTCTCCAAGTCTGGTTGGCGCCTTGCAGCCCAATGAAATCGTGGCTGCGTACGAACAGCGGGTTAGTGTATAGGACCTGCGCGCCCGGGGGAGCGTAGTGCAGGTAATTCATCCCCACCAGGGTGTCGCGCAGGAACGGCGCCATGAGCGCACGGATGTCGTCCAGCTTTTTGGGGTCGGCGGCGGCGCGGTCGATCATAGCGCGAAGATTCAGCTTTCTCTGCGCCTCAATGTGCCGCTCGGACCAGTAGCCAAAACTCAGCGCATTCTTTTCCAGGCCGCTTAATGCAGCGCGCGGGAGCTGGATCTCGCTAATGCGCGCAGCGGTCTTGTTGATCAGCGCGGCATTCATCTTCTCGCCTTTGGCGAGGCCCTCCAGATGATCCACCAAGCCGAAAATATCGGTGAGGGAGATGAGCCGCTGCGACTCGAAGATGCGGATCATGTCCTCGACCAGTTGATTGTGGGCGTCGGAGCTGTCGGGCTCGGCGGTACCGGCCAGCAGATCGATCATGCGATCCTGCGGCGAGACCCCAGCGGGCGAATGAGTGGAGGCGAGAAGCACTTTGCTGCCTTCGCGCCCGGCCTCGAAGACATCGCGCTCGTTCTTGACCTTCACGAACGGCGTCAGGAGGGCCGAGAGAGTGCGATCCGCTTCCGCGGCGGGAATCGACTGCTGGCGATAAAAGATCTGCCAGAGTCCAGTGAGACTCTGCATCGTGCCGGCCGCGTCGGCGCGCAAACCGAGGTCGTGAAGTTGATTGATGGCGACGGCGGCGTCCAGAAACTGGTTGATGGTGGCATTAGAAAGCTCGGGCGCTTCGGCGAAGATCGGGTATTGCGCACCAAACTGTTTGTATTGCCGGGCCATGCGGTCGGCAGTGGCCGAATCGAGCGGTGTCTTGCGGTGGCGATCCACGTCGCTCAACGCCATAAAGATTTTCAAAGGCTCGTTCTCGACAGACTTGCGGCAGAGTCCGAAGAGCGCTTCAATGACATCGTCGGGGTCTTTCCAGCCGCCGGCGGCCTTGGACAGCTTAGCATCGTACTTGCCCGCGGGATGATCGACGAATAGCGTACGCCAGACTTCCAGGCTTCCGGGAATGTGAGGATGCCCGTCCGGATTCAGCCGCAGACGGGTGGTCAGCAAAAGCATGTCGGTATTGGAGCGGAAGACTGGCCGAGCGGGACCGGGACTGGTGACGCGCCCGCGGATGGCGGTATAAAACCGTTTCAAGCGCTCCGGCTCGGTCAGATAACTCGAAACCGATCCATTGGCGGAGCTGTAAGTAATTCGGGCGAGCGCGTCGAAATAGCTGGCCATCCAGCCATCGTCTTTGGCGACCAGGCGCTCGAAAAACGCACCCGGCTTATCGGGAGACACGCCCACCAGGTCGGCCCAGCCTTTCTCCGATCGCACGCCACCGGGAACAACCGCTTTGCCGTTGCGGACCTGGAACATGCCGCCGTAGAAATCCAGCACATGCGCATAGGCTCGAATCTTCTGAACGGTAGTGCCTTTGCGCAGTTCTTCGGCGGTGGCCGGATCGAGTTTCGACAGGCCCAAGTACAGGCGGCACACCGAAGGATCGCCGAGGAAATTATCGATGAACTCACCGCTCGCGCGTTCTTTGGTTGTCACCCAGTAGTCAGGTCCATACAGGATGGGCGCCTGCGTAGGTTTGTAATCGTAAACAAACGGCCGATTGGTACGGAGGCTCTGTTCGAGCTCGGCGAGAGGGAAACCGGAATCGATGGTCAGGAATGCTCGCGTGGCATTGACGGTCTCGAGCACGACTTCACTGCCGCAGCCGCCGCGCATGCGATAACCCAAAACCCGGAGGATCTCACCGGTTTGGGTGGACTCGCAGGTATCGATTTTGATCACGTGGTCGGCGCCGGCCAGTTTGTCCAGTTCGCGGGCCTGGGAGAGATAGCGGATCACGAGCTTCAGATACTCGGTCTGTTCGAGCGCTTCATTACTGCTGGCGGCCTGGTACCCGTTGGTGACCACATTGCGCGCCAGGGCGGGAAGCACGTCTTCGGGCGTAAGATCGGGCGAGAGCGCGGCCATGCGCGAGAAAGAGCGCAACGGACCGGGGATGCTGATGGTCTGGCGCTGGTCCGGAGCAAGAGCGTTGGGCGCCGTAAGGGTCAGATCGCGTCCGCCGGCGCCGCGGTATTTCTCCAGGTGGTTTTGCGCGGCGGCGCGATCGTCAGCCAGGAGGTCGAGTATTGTGAGCCGGCGGGCGGCTAAGGCGCGCTGATCACCTTGGGCCGCGGTCAGCAGTTTTTCATAGGCCTCACGCGCGGCCGGATTGTGGTGCCGGTCGAGAAACTGGGCGTAGGCTTCGAGAGAATCGGGCGCGCCGGATTGCGCTTCCCGTTGGAGGAACTCCCGCGCTCCGGCGGCATCCCCCTTGCTTTCCATTTGCCACGCTCGCAGACTCAGATCGTCTGCAGCATACATGAGGCTCAGTCCACCTAGGAATAAAACGGGTATTACAGATTTCATCGGGTCGCACCCTTACCCTTCCCGCTAGCGCTAATTACTGTAGCACTGGCGGCAGCAGGAGCGCTTGGAGAAGGTTAGCGTCGAAGCCGACCCCATTTCCGGAGGGGCTGCGATACCGTCTACTGGAGCTTCATGTGCAGCTCGCGCACCAGGAACGCGAACCGGTCAGCGGCTTCCTCAATTATTTTGGTGGTCGGCTTGCCCGCGCCATGGCCGGCGCGCGTTTCGACTCGGATCAGGACCGGCGCCGGACCCGCCTGGGCCGCTTGCAGGGTAGCCGCGTACTTGAAACTGTGGCCTGGCACAACGCGGTCATCGTGATCCGAGGTCGTAATCAGCGTGGGCGGATAGTGAACTCCGGCCCGGATATTCTGGAGCGGCGAGTAAGCCCGCAGCGCCTTAAACTCGTCCGGCTTCTGCGGCGATCCGTAATCGCCCTCCCAGGCCGCTCCGATAGTGAACTTGTTGTAGCGCAGCATGTCCATTACGCCGACCGCAGGCATCGCGGCGCCGAACAGATCGGGACGTTGGTTCAAGACCGCGCCGATCAGCAGCCCGCCGTTGCTTCCGCCGTGGATGGCCAGCTTCGGAGTCGAGGTGTATTTGTTGGCGATGAGCCATTCGGCGGCCGCAATGAAATCGTCGAACACGTTCTGCTTGTGCAGCTTGGTTCCGGCTTGATGCCAGGCCTCGCCGTATTCCGATCCGCCGCGCAGATTCGCAACTGCCAGAACGCCGCCCGCTTCCATCCATCCCAGAAACCAGGGGCTGAAGGTGGGCGTCATCGCGATGTTGAAACCGCCGTAACCGTACAGCAAGGTCGGATTCTGACCGTCCCGCTTCAGTCCCTTGCGATGCACCAGGAACATCGGCACGCGGGTGCCATCCTTGCTGTTATAAAAAACCTGCTCGGTCTCGTATTGCGATGGATCGAAACTCAGCTTGCTCTGCCGGTAAACCGTGCTTTGGTTGGACTGCACGTCGTAGCGATAAATCGCAGGCGGAGAAGTGAAGCTTACGAAGCTATAGAACATTTCCGTGTCGGTGGAGTAGGCGGGCGACCATTCCACGCCGCCCAAGCCGGGGAGTGCTATTTCGTGCTGAACCTTGCCGTCCAGCCCCGCGACCTTCGCTTGCGCATGGGCGTCTTTCAAATAGCTCAAGATCAGCTTGCCGCTCACCAACTGCGCCGAGTTCAACGTCTCCTTCTGCTCCGGGACAATCTCCTTCCAATTGGCTGGTTCCGGATGGTTCACGTCAATGACGATGATCCGGCCCTTGGGCGCGTTGTCCGACGTTTGGATATAAAACCTGCTGCCATCGTTGCCGAGGAAATTGTATTTCGCCTTGGGCTGGTTGATCAGCTCGACCATCCTCCCTTTGGGCGACTGCAGATCCTGATAGAACAGCAAATTCCAGCTTTCGTCTCCACCGAAAACGGCGTTGACCAGATAGCGCCCGTCATCGCTAACTTGCGGGCCGAACATCCAGCGCGGCTGATCAGGACGCTCGTAGATCAACTTGTCGGCGCTCTGAGGGTCGCCGATGCGGTGCAGGTAAATCCGGGCCTTCTGGTTCGATGCCGTCAGGGCGGTCTTGCTATCCGGCTGCGGAAAACTCTGGTAATAGAATCCACGGCCGTCATGCGTCCAGGCGGCGTTGGTAAACTTGGTCCACTGGACCAGGTCCGGGAGATCCTTGGCGGTCGCGATGTCGCGGACGTGCCATTCCGACCAATCCGAACCCGCCTGCGCAATCGAGTACGCCAGCAGTTTTCCGCTGTGATCCACCGACAGAGCGCTCAGAGCGGCGGTTCCATCCGAACGCAGCACGTTCGGATCCAGCAACACCCGCTCGGGCCCTGCCGGCTTGTCCGTCACATAAAGCGCGTACTGGTTTTGCAGCCCATTATTCCGA
>DATHOT010000168.1:0-28463 GCA_035484655.1 Bryobacteraceae bacterium
CTGTTCGGGCGCGCCGCCCAGGTCGATGGTGCCCACCACCGATCCATCCGGCGCGTTGATCACAGTCACGTTCGGCGCCCGGTGACTCAGAACGTAGACCCGATCGTTGAACGAGTCGTAGAGCATGCCGTCGGGTCCGCCTTCGACATCGATCGTCTTGATAGGCGCGAGGGTCTTGCTATCGAACATTACCACCGGTTTGCTGCTCGCGAATCCGTGGTTGGTCTTCGGGGAAACAACCGCGCCGTGGGCGCTGACGTTGGGAATTTCGCCGACGGGCTCCAGGGTGTCCAGATTGAAGACGGTGATACGCGCGCCTTGACCGCTGCGGGCAACGTACAACCGGCGACCGGCCTCGTCTGCATTGACATAGTCAAAACCACCCGCGCCCCCAACCTTGGCTGTCTTGAGGACCTTATAAGGGCCGGGCTGCTGAGCAAATCCGATCAACGCCGCCGCTGCGATCGCTACCGCGGATACCAGACCAAATCGTCGCATGACATGTCTCCTCAACCGGGCTTTTTGTCGACGCCCGCTCGCCAGTTAGTATACCCCGGTTGAGAAAACTCAGGTCAAAGGATATCGAGCAGGATCTCCAACTCATTTTCGAATCGGGCGAAGACGGCGGAATCCTCGAAGCCCAGCCCAAACTGCCGCAACAGCCGGAGCTTGTCGTCTTCTTCTCTGCGGGCGCCGCTGATCGAAAAACCTTGACAGTCCACGAACCAGTCGGCGGCATTCACGATGTGGCTCAGCGAAATCTTATCGGACTCTTCCCGAACGGGCTGCGCGGCCGGATTTTCGTGATACCGAACCGCGGTTTCGATGGAGACCGGCAAGTTCCAGGATCGGGCCACCATGGCGGAGACCTCCGAATGCGTAAATCCAACCAGCTCCTTTTCTATTTCTTCCAGATCCTGGTGTTCGTGCCGGTTGATCTCTTCCATAGCCTCGACATTATCGTGCAACAGGACCGCGATGATCAGCCGGCCGGTGTCATGGAACATTCCCGCGAGAAATCCAAGTTCCATGAGTTCCGGCGCCGACGCTGATGCGATAATTTCGCAGAACACTCCAGTGGCGATCGAATGCGCATTGAAACGAATTGACGACCACTGTGCCGGAGTAGGCAGTTGGCTCCAAACCTTGGTCATCGATTCGTGGAAGATCAAATTGCGCAGCGGATTTATTCCCAACCGCGCCACCGCTTTGCGCACCGAAAGTGTCGGTACCAGCCGGCCGTATAAAGCCGAGTTGGCCAGGGCCAGGACTTTGCCCGAAGTCATGATGTCTTTTTCGATCCAGCTGGCCACTTCGCGCAGCGACGGACCTTCCCCGGGAGCAGCCATGGTCGCAAGCAAATGACGAGCCAGCGGGGACAGCGGAGGTAGGTCGTTAGCCAAAGCGATGGCCTGCGCCAGATGATCGCTGGTGCGTGGAATTATGGGCGTAACAGCCATAATCATCTTATTCGACGGCATTCCCATTACCAATAGGGTAAGGTCCGCTAAATGCAACAAACTTAAGCTGGCCTTGCGGTAATGTTCGCTTTTGCTGTAACGCTCAGGGACAAATTGGCGCAACCGGCGGACTACTTGACCTTAGCTTTGAGCGCCCGCGATTTCACCAGCAGCGCCTGGAGCCGCCGCTGGAGTTCGCCAATCGTGGCCACGGCCTGCGTGGTGGGAGTCGCGTCGGCTCCTTCGATCACACCAAGCACGCTGTTCAAGTCATTATTGAGCTTCGTCAGGCCTCCGGCATCCTCGTCTTCGTCTTCATCCCCAGGTGGCCTGCGGCTGCCTCCTTCAAGCGCCGCGGCTTCCTTTTCGAGCTCCGAATTCTGCTGCCCGAGCTTCGCTCTCAATTCGCGGATCTCTTGAAGCGCCTGGAAATCCTGGTGCATCATACCGGTCACTCTGGTCGCCAGCGTGGACTGCTGCAGCAGGCCGGCCGGCGGAGTTTTAACGCGGGGATCCATCTTCACGGTCAAAGGCTGCGTATAACTTATCCCGCCGACGGTCAGCTTCAATGTGTACTGCCCCGGCATCACCACCGGACCGAGCGGATAGCGCGGTGTGTCGCGATAGATCGCCGAGATCGGATACTCGTGCCGCAGCGCATCCGGCGGCGGATAATGCAGATCCCAAACGAAGCGATGCATGCCCGCGTTAGCAGCCAGAATCTGCGGCGGCCTGATCCAATAGGTTGGAACGTTCAACAGTGGATCGACCGGATCGGGCTTGTCATCGCTCGAGTAGCGGCGAACCAGCTTCCGGGCATTGTCGAAAACTTCCAGCGTCACTGTCGCCGAGGCGGGCGATTTCAAGTAGTAATAAAGGATCGCGCCGTCGGGCGGATTCTGGCCGGCAGGTTCCTCGGGAGGCAGCGGTGTGTCAGGGTAATTGTCGCGCCGCACGCGGTAGGCAGCGGCCGGGCGGAACAAGTGGGCTTCGGAAGCCGCGATCTGGGCGCTCATCTGACGCAACGGCGAGATGTCGTCCAGAATCCAGAAGCCGCGCCCGTGCGTGCCCGCCACCAGGTCGTTCTCGTGGATCGTCAGGTCGCGGATCGAAATCGCCGGCATGTTGAGCCGTAGCGGCTGCCAGTCATCGCCATCGTTGAACGAAACATAGACGGCCAGCTCGCTGCCCGCGAACAGCAGACCCTTGCGGACGGGATCTTCGCGCACCGTGTTGATGGGAGCATCGGGCAACCCAGCGACAATCTCCTTCCAGCTCCGGCCGCCATCGTGGGTGCGATAGATGTGCGGCTTCAGATCGTCGAGCCGGAAGCGATTCACCGCGGCATACACGGTGAGGTCGTCGAAGTGTGAAGCTTCCAGGATCGAGACCTTGCTCCACGGCGTCAGCTCGGGCGGCGTGATATTCTTCCAGGTCTTGCCACCGTCGCGCGTGACGTGGATCAGCCCGTCGTCCGTTCCCGCCCAGATGACGTTTATATCTTTATGTGATGGGGCTACGGCATAGATCACTCCGCGGCGCGTCGCCTCTTTTCGCGCGTCATCGTTGTAGATACCGACGCTCGCAGGGATGTCGTATTTCTCGCGCGTTAGATCCGGACTGATCGCTTCCCAACTGTGGCCGCCGTTGATGGTGTTGAACAGAACCTGCGAGGCGAGATACAACACATGCGGGTCGACTGGTGAAAAGAGAATGGGCATCGTACGAACGAATCGGTACTTGCCGCCGCGCAGCACGGCCGGGCCAACTTCCTGCACTTCCCCGGTGGTCTGATTGAAGCGCGTCGCCTTGCCGCCGTAGATCAGGTTCGGATTCAGCGGATCCGGCGCGACGTAGCCGTACTCTTCCACCGCCACTGGATGCCACTCGCGAAATGTTACCTCGCCGTAATCGCTGCGGCTGGCAACTCCAGCCGAGCCGCTCTCCTGCTGGCCCCCGTAGACCCAGTATGGGAATTGGTTATCGGTGATGACGTGGTAAAACTGCGCGGTCGGCTGGTTGTACCAGGAGCTCCAGGTCTGGCCGCCGTTGACGCTAATGGTCGCGCCCTGGTCGCTGGCGAGCAGGATGATTCGTGGATTTTCAGGATTGATCCAGATGGTGTGGTAATCATCGCCGCCGGGCGCGCCTTTGATCGCGGTAAAACTTTGCCCGGCGTCGGTGGAGCGGTACGTCGATGTGTTCGCCACATAGATGACGTCCCTGTTCTTCGGATCGACACGTACGCCCGCGAAGTCCGAGCCACGGCCCGAGATCCGCGCTTCGGTGTTGATGCGCTGCCAGTTCGCGCCGGCGTCGTTGGAGCGATAGAGCGCGCTGGGTTTCCCTTCCACCAGCGCATACATGCGGGTGGGATCGCTGGGCGCGATCGCGATCCCGATCCGTCCGAGCCCTTGCGCGGGAGTTGGAAGTCCGCCGGTCAGTTGCTGCCAGGTTGCCCCACCGTCGGTGGATTTGAACAGACCGCTGTTGGGACCCGACCACTCGCCGTTCTCCCATGGACCCTGCCGCGCCGCCCACAACACGGCATAGATCGTGCGCGGATTCGTGGGATCAAAGGCGAGATCGATCGCACCCGTGTTTTCGTCTTTATAAAGCACCTTCTGCCAGGTCTCGCCGCCATCGGTAGAACGGAAAACGCCTCGCTCGGCATTCGGGCCGTAAGGATGACCAAGCACGGCGACGAACAGGCGATTGGGATCCTGCGGGTCGACCAAAATCGCTGGAATCTGCTGGCCGTCGCGCAGGCCGAGATGCCGCCAGCTCTTGCCGCCATCGGTTGATTTGTAGATGCCGTTGCCGACCGAAAGATCGGGCCGTTGCAATCCCTCGCCGCTGCCGGCATAGATGATGTTGGGATCGGAGGGCGCGATCGCAAGCGAGCCGATGGAGCCGGTGGGCTGGTCATCGAAGAGCGGGTTCCATGTTCGGCCGTAATCATCGGTCTTCCAGATGCCACCGTCGTTGGCGGCGATATAGAAGACATTCGGCTGCGCGGGGATGCCGGCAGCGGCCACGGTCCGGCCCCCGCGATAAGGTCCGATCGTCCGCCAGCGCAGGCCGGCATAGAGATCAGGCGAGAATTGTTGCGCCGCCAGGGGAAGTAGCGCGATGAAGAGAAGAGGTATTCGAAGCACGGCCATCGAGTTTAGCTTACCGGGTCTCATGTGGCGCACGCACTTTTGCGTGCCGTGTTGGCACTCGTGCCGACACCAATTATTGGCCTGTGTCTGAACCTAAGTCGCAGTGTGGCGGACGTCTCCTCCCCACCGGACCCTTGGTCCGGCTCTGTCAACGCATTAAACCAGGGGCCGGCTAGGGCGTCGGCTGCTACAACCGCTGCCCACCAGCCATTCGTGGTTTATAGATCGCCGTGTGCCGCACCGTCTGGATCAGCCGGCCTCCATCCACCAGCGTTACGTCCAGCACCACGAACTCGTGGCCCTTGCGATCGAATCGTTCTCGAACGCGTCCGCGGGCGGAAATCTGGTCGCCCTCGCGCGCGATGCCCCAGTTGTCGATTTCGCTCGTGGTATGAATCCACGGCCCCAGCCGGAAATTGCGCGCCAAAACGTCGTTGGAGTATTGGAGCAGGCGTTCGGTATATGGCCGCCAGCCGCTTAGATCCAGGGGCGCTGCTACAGTTCCCAAAAGCTCGCCCGGAAGTATACTATCGTGCGAAGGCCCCGGACGTAGTTCCATGGCCGGCAGCGGATGCTCCGGCAATGGGTGCGGCTGAGGCAACGAGGCCTTACGAATCGAGGCTGTACCCCGGGCGCAGACCGTCCCGTCCTCCCGTTCCGCTGTGACCGCGATTGATCCGTCTTTACCTCGCTCGGCCAGCACCAGCACTTCTTCACCGTCATAGAATGGCTCGATCAATCGCAGCACCATCGATCCGCGCTCCAACCACTCCGGCGCCATTTCCACGATCGGAGTCGTCATATAGCCGTAGACCGTTACGCCCGGAACCAAGCCACCGCGAAAGCCATACGTCGCGGCTACCTGATCGTCATGAATTTTATTATCGGACTCGACGGCTACGTTTTGGGCTCTAACGCGGTGGATGAGGAACGCGTAGCCCACTAGACCGAAGTCGTCTCGGCGGCGCGCTCGGCATAGCGGCGATCGACGTAGTTGTCGAGAATCTGGATGAACTCGGCCACAATGCGGTCGCCGCGTAGCGTCGTTGAAAGTTTACCGTCGACGTACACTGGCGCCACCGGTTCCTCAAACGTGCCTGGCAGCGAAATGCCGATGTTGGAGTGCTTCGATTCGCCGGGCCCGTTCACCACGCAGCCCATCACCGCCACCTTCATCTCCTCGACGCCCGAGTACTTGCCCTTCCAGATCGGCATCTGCTCGCGCAAATAAGTCTGGATCTGGTCGGCCATGTCCTGGAAAAATGTACTGGTCGTCCGGCCGCAGCCCGGGCACGCGGTAACTTGCGGCGTAAAGCTGCGCAGCTCCAGGGCCTGTAAAATCTGCTGGCACACGATGACCTCGTCGGTGCGGTCGCCGTTGGGAAGCGGCGTGAGCGAAGCGCGGATCGTATCGCCGATGCCCTCTTGCAGCAGCACGCCGATCGCGGCCGTGGTTGCGACGATCCCCTTCGATCCTAGCCCCGCTTCAGTCAAACCCAGATGCAGCGTGTAGTCGCACTGCCCGGCCAGTTTCCGGTAAACCGCGATGAGATCTTGCACTCCACTGACCTTGGCGCTCAGGATGATTTTGTCGCGCCCTAGGCCGTAGTGCTCGGCCGCCTGGGCGGATCGGACCGCGCTGGCCACGATGGCGTTCATCGTGACTTCTTTGGCATCCAGCGGCTCGGCCAGCCGTGAATTTTCGTCCATCATGCTGGTGAGCAGCGCCTGATCGAGCGAGCCCCAATTGACACCGATGCGCACCGGCCGGTCGTATTCAATCGCGGCCTCGATCATGATCCGAAAATTGTCGTCGTGCTTCTTGCCGATGTTGACATTGCCCGGATTGATGCGGTACTTGGCCAGCGCCCGCGCGCAATCCGGATATTTCTTGAGCAGGATGTGTCCGTTATAGTGGAAATCGCCGATCACAGGAACCCGGATGCCGAACTTGTCCAGTGTGTCGACGATCTTCGGAACCGCCTGGGCGGCCGCTTCGGTGTTGACCGTCACGCGGACCAGTTCCGAGCCGGCTTGCGCGAGCGCCATCACCTGATTGACGGTCGACATGACGTCGGCAGTGTCCGTGTTGGTCATGGATTGAACCACGATCGGGTGATTGCCTCCCACCCAGACGTTGCCAATCTTTACCGCGACCGATGCCCGGCGCTTTAGAGCCGCCATGCCACCTCCCAGGAATTTTCATTGTAGCGTGGCGCGTGCTTTTCCTACCGTGGCCCTTTAATCGACCACGGCAGCGAAGCAAAGAGACCTAGTAAATTGAGCATCGTTAAGACCATCGAAATTATGACCTTTCGACGCAATTGGCTCGCTGGATAGAGACGTCGGTGGTGCCGGATCGCTCTCCAAAAGTACGCCTGCTGATTGATCAACAATTTTAGAGATGGACGTTCATTCATCGGCAGGTCCCGTTCGACCTCGTCGATCAATTGCTTGACAAGAACAGGTAGACACCTATACACACTAGAAATGTCAGGAAAAAGGGTAGCCTGATGAGCATCAACATCAAATCAGTTTCAGTATGAGTCTCGACATTAGGCGTCGTGCGAGCAATTCCGCACCCAAAGGTTATGTGCGAACGGCGCCAACACCCACGGACAGCGGCAGGAGTTCAATCAAATCGGCATCCGCAGCCGTCGCCTCCGGATTCGGAACCGGCAGGGCCTTACCTTCCTCCAGATGCATTTGTGCCACATCCTCAAGCGCACTCGCGATCATACGAGCATCGGCTAGATCGAAACCTTGGCTCACCACGCCGGGAAAGTCCAGGACCTCGGCCACGACCATGCGATCGTCCCCGCTCGGTAAGTAATAGGCCACATGATAGCGCAGCATCTAATTCAGAATACCGGAATCCGGTTGATGACCTACAAACGACCTCCAACAACTCAATTTCTTTCCGATCGGGCGACGCTACGCAGGATTACGTAGACTTCTGCCGATAGGACAGATGTAGGTGTATTCGGATGGCCCGGAAGTGTAGCTACGCTCCACGCCTGATGCTGATTCTGGCCTTCAGCCTCACCAGCGTTGCGCAGCAGTACAGCTTCCGCCACTACGGCGCGGCCGAAGGGCTCCAAAACATGGTCATCCTGTCGCTCGCCCAAGACCGGACTGGCTATATCTGGGCCGGTTCCGAAGGTGGCTTGTACCGCTATGATGGCAACCGCTTTCGCCTGATCGGGCCGGCCGAAGGATTGCCCTGCGCTACTGAAATTCATACTCTGTACCTGGCCTCTGATGGCGCCCTGTGGACCAATGCCTGTAACCAGATTTTCCGCTTCGATGGCCAGGCCTTCCACTCCATTCCCGGCCTCGAAGGTCCGCTAGCCGGAGCGCAACGCATCGCCGAAGACGTGCAGGGTCATGTGGTCATCTCAACCATAACCGGCCTCGACGAGGTATTGCCGGCGAGTGCAGGTTCCTTCGCCTTGCAACCATATCCGGGCGCCGCCGCACTGCGAGGAAAACCGACCTACGGGATTCTGCGGCATGGCTCGCAACTTTGGTTCGGTTGCGACCTTCATCTGTGCGTCGAAGACGGCGGCCGGATTACGGTGTTCGGACCGGAGAGTGGATTGCCGGAAGACTCCTGGGATGGCATCGCAGCTTCCCCGGACGGGACCGTGTGGGTTCGCAGCCCCAGCCGGCTCTTCCAAAAGCCGCCAGGCAAAGCTCACTTGATCCAGGAAAAGCCCGACGTTGGATCCAGCGTGTTCTGGGGCGCCATCACCATAGCCAAGGATGGATCAGTGATGGTTCCCACCGACCGGGGCTTGGCGATCCGGAATGCCTCAGGATGGACCTTGTTGGACCGCCGGGGAGGTTTGCGCGGCGCCATGGTCAGCTCCGCGCTGCAAGATCGTGGGGGCTCCGTGTGGATTGGCCTGATCGGCGCCGGCATCGCCCGATGGCTCGGCAGAGGCGAGTGGGAATCCTGGACTACGGCGCAGGGCTTACCGTCGGACTTGATCTGGAGCATCCGGCGGGACCGGAAGGGAGCTCTCTGGGTCGGGACTTCCTCCGGCTTGGCTCGCCTGGAGGGGCAGTCTCAGACAAGAATCTGGACCAAGAAGGACGGCCTCGGAGGCGACAACGTCCGCTGGCTGGGCGAGACCTCCGATGGTTCTATGTGGGCTGTCACTAAACCCGGCGGTTTGGCACGCCTCGAACCGGCCACTGGAAAAATCGATCTTGTCAGCCCGGTAGACCTGGCCTGTGGAACCATCAACCGTGGTTTCGTCGACCGTTTGGACCGTCTGTGGCTGGCGACCTCCTGCGGAGTCTTCCTTAACACCCGTCCGGCCGTTTCGGGTCGATTCCTCCGCATCGCGCAACCGGCGGCGCTCGAGCGCGGGGCCTGGGCGCTCACGATGGATCTCAGCGGGGCGATGTGGATCACTAATAGCGATGGACTCTGGCGCATGCAGGATGGCGCCTGGCGTCACTACGGGACAGCCGATGGCCTCTCCAGCGCTGATGCTTACATCCCCATCCTCGCGCCGGATGGCACGTTGTGGCTGCGCCACCGCTTGGACGCCGGAGTGGATCGGATCCAGCTTTCAGGCGATCGCATCCTGCGCGCCGAAGCGATCGTCCCCGGCAATACCAAGTCGAATGAGGTAACCGCCTTCCACGGCTTTGACGCTCTGGGCAATTTCTGGCGGGGCGGCGCTAACGGCGTGGCTCGATTGAGTGCCGGCTCATGGACGCAGATGTCCACAGAGGATGGCTTGATCTGGAATGACTGCGACGGCGAGGCGTTCTGGGCTGACTCCGATGGCAGCGTGTGGGTCGGCACCAGCGCCGGATTGGCGCACTACCGCCCCAGCTCCACGGCACCCCAAGCGCCGGTAGCCGACCCCGTCATTACAACTCTCAAAATCAGCCAGCGGCCGCGAATGGTACGGGCTGAATTCTCCACGCTCAATTACAAATACGAACAGTTAGTCCACTTTGCCTACCGGGAGGACGAAGGTTTATGGACCGATACCGCGGAGCGCGTCGTGTCCTTCGCCGGACTCGGCCCCGGACGCCACCGGCTCGAAATCCGGTCGCACGTTCGCGATGGGCCGGCCTTTCCCAAGGTAGCGACGGCGGACTTTGAAATAGAGCCGATGTGGTTCGAAACCTGCTGGTTGAGAAGCCTTGAGCTTCTGGCAGCCGCGGCCGCCGTGTGGGCCATCGTTCTTTGGAGACATCGTTTGCTCCAGCGGCGCAACCGCGAACTGGAATGTGCGGTCCGCCAGCGCACCGCGGAACTCGAAACCGAACGCGCCAACGTGTTGGAAGAAAAGAAAAGGGCTGATGAAGCCAGCGCTGCTAAGGGTCTCTTTCTGGCGCATATGAGTCACGAGATTCGAACGCCGCTCAACGGCGTCATCGGATTGAGCAGACTGCTCGAAGACATGTCCGATCCCACCGAGGCGTTGGACACCGTCCGGGTGATTCGCTCTTCCGCCGACAGTTTGCTGAGAGTGGTCAACGACATTCTGGATTTCTCCAAAATCGAAGCGGGGAAACTTGACCTGGACATTGCTCCCTTTCAACTCCGGGGCTGCATCGAGGAAAGTATGGCGCTCTTCCGCGCCGCCGCTGCCGGAAAAGGCCTGCGGCTCGAAAGCAACTTCGCACCGGACCTGCCCCCCTGGGTCTCTGGAGACAGTACGCGATTGCGGCAGGTCATCCTCAACCTCGTATCGAACGCCGTGAAGTTCACCACGTACGGAGCGGTTACGATTTCGGCCTCTGTCGTGTACCATGGCCCAGCCTCGTACCTCGTGGCCATCGAGGTTCGTGACACCGGAATGGGAATCGCCGCGGACAAGCTGTCTAATCTGTTCGCGTCGTTCAGCCAGGCGGATTCTTCGATCAGTCGCCGCTATGGAGGCACCGGTCTGGGTTTATCGATCTCCAAGCGCCTGGTCGAACTGATGGGTGGCGATCTGCAGGTGGAATCGCGGCTCGGTCAGGGCGCGAACTTTCGATTTACCGTCTCGCTGCCCCGCGCGCAAGAACCGCCACACCCGCGCGTTGGCGATGGCCGCCTTCAAAATGCCGGCAGTCTAAAAGTACTGGTCGCCGAAGACAACCCGGTGAACCAACGAGTAGTGCTGAAGATGCTGGAGAAACTGGGCGTCCGCGCCGATATCGTGACGGACGGTTCTTTAGCGATTACCGCTGTCGCAAAGGTCCGTTACGATCTTGTCCTGATGGATGTGCAGATGGCGGAGATGGATGGCCTAACCGCGACACAGCAGATTCGGTCTACTCTTTCACCGGACCTTCAACCAGTAATCTTCGGCCTGACTGCCCACGTGGAGAAAGAGTGTCAAGACATCTGCCTGGGTGCAGGTATGAATGGATGCTTGACGAAACCCCTGGAAGCGGAAAAGCTTCGAAACCTCATAGCCGATCTGTCCGCTCGAACGGCCGAGCAAGCAGCTTGCGATTCTGCGACGATCATAGACCCGGTTTCGTCAGTTCGCTGATCCGATAATTGGCGGCGGTTATTCTGATACAATCTCCCCAATATGAAACCGACCCGCCTGCTGCTGCTTGCCACCTTCCTGATGCTACTGTCGCTCGGCTTTCTCCTCACCCGAGGCGATGCCCAGCCCAACTCGGTCAAACAAATCGCCCCCGGCGTCTGGTTCCGCGAAGGCGATATTCAGAATGAGGGCCACTGCAATAACACCATCATCGAGATGAAGGATTACCTCATCGTCATAGATGCCAATTTCCCCAGTGGCGCTCGCAAGGTGCTCGAGGATGCCAAGAAAGTCTCATCCAAGCCCGTCAAGTTCGTCTTCGACACGCACCACCATGGCGATCATTCCTACGGCAACGCAGTCTGGACCCAGATGGGCGCGGTCACGATCGCCTATCAAGGTGTCGCCGACGAAATGAAACGCTACGAGCCAGCGCGCTGGCAGGCCACCGCGAAACAGCGCAAAGATGTCGCCGACATGCACTCCGATCGTCCCGAGCCGCCCAAGCAAACTTTCACCGACAGCCCGCACGTCATGACCGACGGCACGCGCCGCGTCGAGTTCCGCTTCTTCGGCTGGGCGCATACCCGCGGCGACGGCTTCGTCTACCTGCCCGCCGAGAAAGTCCTGTGCACCGGCGATGCGGTCGTCAACGGGCCGTACAATTACACCGCCGACGGCAACATCGGCAACTGGCCTAAGGTGGTGGAAGGCGCGATGAAGTTGAATGTCGAGCATGTGCTCCCGGGACACGGCCCCTCCGGCGGCAAGGAAGTCATGGTTGGCCAGCGCGCCTTCATGATCGAACTGCACAAGGCAGTGGCGGCAGCCGTCAAGAGCGGCATGAAAATCGACGACTTGGTCAAAACCCAGAACGGCAAGCAGATGGCCGCCCTGCAGCTTCCCGATAGCGTGAAGAACTGGGTAAGCGCGGGCTCGCTTCCAGCCCAGGTGAAGGACGCCTTCAACGAAATCACCAGCCAGAAGCCGGCCGGCGACCTGCCGCACTGACCCGGCAAAGGGTTTATAATCAAGAAGGAGTCTATCCTCTTGTCATTAAGAAGCTTTTTGCGCCTCAACGCGCACCTGCAGATGCTGCCTATTCTGGAAAGCGGCGAGGAAACCCTCGTCGGCGGACAGGCGGTAATGGAGGGCGTCATGATGCGCGCTCCGCATAGCTATTGTGTCGCGGTGCGCAAAGCCGACGGCGAAATCGTCACCGAGCAGAGCCCCCTGCCGCGCGTTTCCGAAAAATATCCCATCTTCAAACTTCCGATCTTCCGCGGCGTAGGCACCCTGGGTCACGCCATGTGGCTGGGCGTAAGAGCGCTCCGGTTTTCGGTCAACGTGGGTCTGGAAGCGATTAACAAGAACATGGCCGAGAAGGGCGAGAAACCCGTCGAGCTGTCGCCCTGGATGATGGGCATGAACCTCGCTTTCTCGCTGCTCTTCTTCCTTTTCATGTACAAATTTCTCCCGCTGCTACTGGCCACAAAGATCGGCGACGCCGTTCCGGCTGTCCATAGCCGCCTGGCGGTGAATCTGATGGACGGCTTCATCCGCATGTTTCTGTTCCTCGGGTTCCTGCTGGTGGTCTCACGCATGAAAGACATGCGGCGGGTTTGGGAGTATCACGGCGCCGAGCACAAGGTGGTCTTCAATTTCGAATCCGGGAAACCCGTCACCGTCGAGAACGCTCAGAAGTTCGTCACCTTCCATCCGCGCTGCGGAACCAGTTTCCTTATCGTGCTGATGTTGCTGGCGATCCCGATTTACGCCTTCCTGCCGTTCGATTCATTCCTGCTCAAATTCGTGGCGCGGATCGCCTTGCTGCCTTTGATCGTGGGAGTGAGCTACGAGCTGATTCGTTTCGCCTCCAAGCACCAGCAAGGTCTGCTCGCGACTCTCGTGACCCCGGGCCTCTGGCTGCAGCGGATCACCACCAAGCCGCCCGCCAATGAGCAGGCCGCTGTCGCAATCCATGCTTTGGAGCAGGCCATGGATCTCGAGAAGTCCCAGGGCGGCGAGCTGGTAATCGCTTAAAGGCGCGGGCTCAGCGCGGGAGCCTTCCATGCAATATTCGCAAAGACTCAACGATATCGAAGCGCGATTCGAAGAATTGACGCGACAGATGACCGATCCGGCCGTGATCGCCGACTCCGACAACTACCGCAAAACCGCCAAATCGCGCAGCGACATCGAAGAGGTCGTCAACAAGTACCGCGAGTACAAGCAGGTCAAGCACAACTACGACGAAGGCCGGCAGATGCTGGAGGATCCCGATCCCGAATTGCGCCAGATGGCCACCGACGAAGTGCATCGGCTGGAGCCGGAGCTGGTCCGCATCGAAGAGGACTTGAAGGTGTTGCTCCTTCCGAAAGATCCGCTGGATGAAAAGAACGTGGTGATCGAAATCCGCGCCGGCACGGGCGGCGATGAAGCCACGCTCTTTGCTGCCGAGATCTTCCGCATGTATACCCGCTACGCCGAATCGCAGCGGTGGCGCGTGGAAGTCACATCCACTAGCGAATCGTCCATCGGCGGTCTCAAGGAAGTGATCGCGCTGGTCAGCGGTAACAAGGTCTACAGCCGTTTGAAGTACGAAAGCGGAGTTCACCGCGTGCAGCGTGTGCCGGCCACCGAGCAACAGGGCCGCGTCCACACTTCAGCCATCACGGTAGCGGTGCTGCCGGAAGCTGATGAGGTCGAAATCAAGATCGATCCCAAGGACATCCGGATCGATACTTTTTGTTCGTCGGGACCGGGTGGCCAGTCGGTGAACACTACGTATTCGGCGGTCCGGATCACGCATTTGCCCACGGGCCTGGTGGTTTCCTGCCAGGACGAAAAATCACAGATCAAGAATCGCGCCAAGGCCGAACGCGTGCTCCGGTCGCGGTTATATGAAATCGAGCTCGATAAGCAGCGCGAGCAGATTGGCGCCGAGCGGCGCAGCCAGGTGGGCAGCGGCGATCGCAGCGAAAAGATCCGGACCTATAATTTCCCGCAGAATCGCGTGACCGACCACCGCATTGGATTGACCCTGCATCAGCTCGACCTGATCATGGAAGGCCGCCTCGACCCGTTGATCACCGCCGCCACCGATTACTACCAGACTGAGAAGCTGAAGGATCAAGGCGAAGCCGCCTAGCCAGGTCCCGTCTGATGACGGTTCAGACAGCTCTCCTTCAGGGCACTCAGCTGCTCCAGGAAGGAGCGATTAGCGCCGCCAGGCTTACTGCGGAGGTCCTGCTCGCCCACGCACTGCGGCGCGAACGCGTATATCTTTACGCCCATCCGGAAGAAGAACTCACCGAAGTCGCTTGGATCCATTACGGCCGTTATCTTCACGAACGCCTGCAGGGCAAACCGACCCAGTACATCACCGGACGCCAGGAATTCTACGGCCGGGATTTTCGCGTCACCCCGGATGTCCTGATTCCACGGCCCGAAACCGAGCATCTCATTCAGGCCAGCCTCGCCCGCATCCGCCCCGCCGATGTTGTGCTCGACGTCGGCACAGGCTCCGGCGCAATCGCCATAACACTGGCACTCGAAACCCACGCCCGCGTTCTCGCCATAGATATTTCGACCAACGCCCTGTGCGTCGCCATCGCGAATGCCCGCCGCCTCTCGGCTTCTGTCAGCTTCTTCGCCAGCGATTTAGTCGGCGCCATGGCAGACCATAGCATCGACGTGCTGGTCTCCAATCCTCCCTACGTCCCCAAGACTGATCATCCCGCGCTCCAGCGTGAGGTTCGCGATTACGAACCGCACGTCGCACTATTCGCCGGACCGACCGGACTAGATATTTATGAACGCCTCATCGCCGACGCCCCTCGGGTCCTGCGCCCCGGCGGCTGGCTCCTCGTCGAACTCGGCTACAATTCCCTAGAGCCGGTGCGCGCGATGCTCGATCACCGCTGGACCGATATCGCCATCGAGCACGACTTGGCCGGCCTGCCCCGCACGCTGGCGGCGAGGTTGAATGCGAGACCTCAAGGCTCGATTCTTTCGGCTAAAGAGTAGGGCCTATCGTAGGGAATGTTTTCGCCGTCCGCGTTGATCGTTGCCAATGAGCTACAAGGTACAACGCTCGCACCGTTCGGGAACATCTTCTCGCGAATGAACCCATCGCCGTTCGCGAGGACGTAAAAGGATTCGGAACCCACCTGGATGATCGCAACTCGGGAACCTTTACGTAGTTGGGCGCCTTCCTCTACCAACCATCGCACCAACCGCACTTCTCTCTCGGGCTCACTACCCGAATCCAGCTTCGGCACAGGAAAGTGATACCACATGCCTCGAGTATAGTGAAACGCAGGTATCCTTAACGTAAGGCGTCAGGATCGCCATGCCCACCTATTTCCACGTCGACATGGACGCCTTCTTCGTCTCCGTGGAAGAGCTGTTCGATCCCTCGCTCATCGGCAAGCCCGTCGTCGTCGGCGGCCAGGCCGATCAGCGCGGCGTCGTTTCCGCGGCATCTTACGCCGCCCGCAAGTTCGGCGTCCATTCCGCTATGCCTCTCAGAACCGCTGGCCGGCTTTGCCCGCAGGCCATCTTCGTCAATGGCCATCCCGACCGCTATCGCGACTACTCGCGCAAAGTGTACAAAGTCCTGAAGAGCTTCTCACCGCAAGTGGACATGGCTTCGGTCGACGAGGCCTACATGGACATCACCGGCACTGAGCGGCTACATGGTCCTCCACTTCGTGCGGCCGACAGGCTCCACGATGCCATAAAACGCGAGACGCGCCTCAACTGCTCCATCGGAATCGCAGCCTCGCGCATGGTCGCCAAGGTTGCCTCCGATCAAGCCAAACCCAACGGCGTCCTGTGGGTACTCCCGACAGAAGAAGCCCGCTTCCTCGCCCCGCTCGACATCCGAAAAATCCCCGGCGTCGGCAAAGTAACCGAAAAAAATCTGCAGGCCTGGGGCATCCGCAAAGTCGGCGACCTCGCCCGGCTCGAAGAAGACTTCCTTCGCCAGCACTTTGGACAATGGGGGCTCGCGCTGGCCGGAAAATCGCGCGGCTTGGATGCCGGCGGATGGTTTGACGGCGTGGTCGGCGAGGAACACAATCCGAAATCTATCAGTCACGAGTTCACCTTCAACGAAGACACCGCCGACCTCGAAACGCTGGAATCCGTGCTGGCGCGGCTTTCCGAGATGGTCGGCCGCCGTCTCCGTGAACACAAACTGTTCGCCCGAACCGTGCAGCTCAAGCTGCGGTATTCCGACTTTTCCACCATCACCCGCGCCCATTCGCTCGATCACGGCACTCAGCTCGATACCGAGATTTTCCATGAGATCCGGGCCCTTTTCCGTCAGAATCGCAAAAACGAAGCCAAGGTCCGGCTGCTCGGCGTGCACGCCTCATCGCTCGAAATTGATGAAGGCCAACTCAACCTCATGGGCGAAGAAAAGACGAATCGATGGCGTAAGGCACTTAATACTGTCGATCAGATTCGCGAAAGATTTGGCGAAGATAGCGTCTCACTTGCGATGGGGCTGAAGGGCCGTTTTCGAGAACGCGTGCACGAGAACCCGGCGGGACTACCTGGAAATGATCCCAGTGAGGATTGACGGCCACAGCGCTACACTATATGAGGCAGCCTGGAAATGAAGCAACTCATTGAAGATATTGCGAAAGCTCTTGTTGATATACCGGACCAGGTGATCGTCCGCGAAGTGCAGGGCGAGCAAGTCACCGTATTGGAGCTGCGAGTTGCTCCCACCGACCTGGGGAAGGTCATCGGAAAACAGGGCCGAACTGCCCGGTCGATCCGAACGCTGTTGGGAGCCGCAGGGATGAAGCTGAACCGGAGGTTCACGCTGGAGATCCTGGAATAGCCTCCAATCCGAAGCTCGTAACCATCGCACATCTGCTCCGAGCACGCGGAAACAAGGGCGAGCTCGCCGCTCTACCTCTATCCAACCGGCTAGCTGACGTTAAACACGTCATCGTTAATGATGCTCCGATGGAAGTTGAGCGTACGTGGGTTCACGGTGATCGCGTCATCTTCAAATTCCAAGGTGTCGATACGATTACAGATGCTGAGCGCTTGGCCGGCGCGGATGTGCAGGTTCCGCTCGACGAGCGCCCCGCGACTCCGGAAGGTGAGTATTATCAGTCGGATTTGGTGGGCTGCCAGGTTGTGGATCAAAACGAACAGCTGCTCGGCACCGTGCTGGACTTTCAGGAAACCGGCGGCGTCCCGCTTCTGGAAATTCGAACCCAGGACGGCAAAGAGCTGTTGATCCCCTTCGCCAAGGCCCTGCTCATCAACATCGATCTGGAACGCAAACGCATCGACGTAAATCTCCCCGCCGGCCTGGACGAACTAAACTAGGACTTGCGTTTTCACATCCTCACTATCTTCCCCGATTTTTTTCAAGGCCCCTTCCACCACGGCGTCGTCGCGAAGGCAGCCGAAACGGGCATCGTCGAAATCCACATCCATGATCTGAGAAACTGGACGCACGACCGCCATCGCACCGTCGACGATCGCCCCTTTGGCGGCGGCGAAGGGATGCTGCTTAAGCCTGCGCCTATCTTCGAAGCGGTGGAAAGCATCTGGCCCGAGCGCATGCCCGGCCAGCGTCTGGTCCTGTTATCGGCCCAGGGCCAGCGTTTCAATCAGGAAGCGGCGCGCAGGTTAAGCCAATACAAAGAACTGTTTCTAATCTGCGGCCGATACGAAGGCGTGGACGAGCGAGTGGCCGAGCATCTGGCCGACGAGGAACTTTCGATCGGCGATTTCGTCTTGAGCGGCGGGGAGCTGGGCGCAGCCCTGGTGGTCGATTGCGTGGCCCGGCTGCTGCCCGGTGTTCTCGGCAATGCGGATTCCGCCTTGCAGGAGTCCTTCACCGACGCCGGACTGCTTGATTGCCCCCAGTACACGCGACCCGCCGATTTCCGGGGCTGGAAGGTTCCCGAGGTTTTGCTCAGTGGCAATCATGAGGAGATCCGGCGCTGGCGGCGCCAGCTTGCCCGCGAGAAGACTGCACGAAACCGTCCGGATCTATTACAATAGAAAATTCAAGGACTTGTGACCATGCCCCACCCACTACTCACCAAAATCGTCGCGAAACATAAACGGGCGGAAGTGCCGGAGTTTCGTCCCGGCGACACCATCCGCGTTCACGTCAAGATCAAAGAAGGCGACAAAGAACGTTTGCAGGCTTTTGAAGGAACCGTCATCGCCCGGAAAAATTCTGGTTTAGGCGAAACCGTCACCGTTCGTAAGGTGAGCTTTGGCCATGGCGTGGAGCGGATTTTCCCGATCCACGCGCCGGTGGTCGACCACATCGACGTGATCCGTACCGGCCGGGTGCGACGGGCCAAGCTGTACTATCTGCGAGAGTTGAAGGGCAAGGCGGCTCGTCTTCGCGAGCGCGAATAAAACGAACCCACCAAGCCCGGCCGGCGCGTTCTCTAATGGCGAGGCGGCTGTTAATATTCGATGAAATGCCAGGCCAAATACGAACGCGAGGCCCGCGCCCAGGGTTTCACGCGGATTGCCGGCGTTGACGAGGTCGGCCGCGGCGCGCTGTTTGGTCCGGTCTTCGCAGCGGCCGTAATTCTTTCCCCGGATCATCCCATTCGAGGCCTGCGCGATAGCAAACAGATCGATAGGGAGCGTCGCGAAGTGCTGGCCGTCCGCATTCGCGAGCGAGCTGTCGCTTGGGCCGTGGCGGCTGCCGACGCATTTGAGATCGATCACATCAACATCTACCAGGCCTCTCGCCTGGCGATGCGTCGCGCGATCGAGCGTTTGAAACCGGCGCCGGATTATTTGCTCATCGATGCCATTACGGTCGACCTTCCCATCGCCCAGCGCGCCCTAATCCACGGCGATGCCCTATCGCAGTGCATCGCGGCCGCGTCTATTCTGGCAAAAGTGGAGCGAGATGCGTGCATGCGTCAATGGGATCAGGTCTTCCCGCAATACGGCTTGAAAAATCACAAGGGCTACACCACCGACGAGCATTGGAAGGCGCTCGAAAAATACGGGCCTACCACGCTGCACCGCTTCAGCTTCTGGCCGGTGCGCGACCATTCGCCGGATACGGTCTGGACCGGCTATCCGCGGCAGGCGGAGCTTTTCCCCTTTGAAGAGGCGCCTGTGGAGTGGGCTGAGGAAAACGAAGCGTTTCAGGAAGCTGCCGCATGCAACCCGTAGAACCCCAATCATCCATCGAAACGCCGGTCGAGCTTCGCCAGCCCAAGACCGCCTGGTATCAAAAACTGGGGGTGTTGCTATTCATCATCGTGTGCTTTGAGGTAGGGGTATTTCTGCTCATTTTCCCCTGGATGGAGTATTGGAACAACAATTCCATCGCGAGTCTTGCGCCCTGGATGCGCGAGGTTTGGGACAGCCCCTTTTTTCGGGGGGCGTTAAGCGGACTGGGTGTGATCAATATTTGCATTTCTTTAGCGGAGGTTTTTCGGCTTCGGCGGCCGCCTCCTGGTAGAATGAAGGTATCGGTACTATGAAACCGCCATCCGATCGTGGTAAGGTCGCTGTGGCCGAACCGGCCGCGGTGCCTGCAACAGTCCAAACCGATCCACCTCGTGGAACCATTGCGGAGTGGGCCATCACCATCCTTCTGTTGCTATTCGGGACCACTACCCTGGTCCAGGCCTTCGTAATTCCCACCGGATCCATGGAAGATACGCTGCTCATCGGCGACCACTTGCTGGTGGATAAGCTCGCCTATGCGCCATCGGGCAGTGTTAGCAAGTACATCTTGCCCTACGAAGAGCCTCGGCACGGGGACATTATCGTCTTCCGATATCCGGTGGATATCAGCCAAACATTCGTCAAGCGCACCATCGGCGTTCCCGGCGATCACATCAAGATCATCAATCAGCAGGTTTATCGCAACGGTGTAAAGCTGAACGAACCCTACGTCTACCATAAGAACCCGTATCCGGACTCATTTCGCGATAACTTCCCGAGCAGCGAGCCGAACCTGATGCTGTCCGATCCGGCGCGGGAGATGCTGGCCAATAACGTGGTGAATGGCGAGGTGGTTGTGCCTCCCAACTCCTTTTTTGCGATGGGAGACAATCGCGACAATTCGCTCGACAGCCGCTATTGGGGTTTCGTGCCGCGCGAGAATATCATCGGGAAACCTCTGATCATTTATTGGTCCTACGACGCCAATACTGAAAGTCTCGCGAGTTCCTCGGTGCACACGCTGGTTCAGCATTTCATCGATCTCGGCGAGCATTTCTTCACCAAGACTCGCTGGAACCGCACCTTCCGATTGATCCATGGCTACCACAGCGACAACTAAGCCAAAGCTTAAGCCTGCTGCCCAGCCTCCCGAAACCGCGCAGCGCAGCTCGGTCGCCGAGTGGGCCATCACCATCCTGATCCTGCTGTTCGGCACGTCCACCATTGCCCAGCCGTTCGTCATCCCGACGTCGTCGATGCATAACACGCTGCTCACCGGCGATCACCTGATCGTCGACAAGCTGGCATACGCCCCTCAAGGACCGTTGAGCAAACACCTGTTGCCGTACGAAGACGTGAAACGCGGCGACATCATCGTATTTCGCCACCCCACGCTGATCACCGTCGATTACGTAAAGCGCGTGATCGGACTTCCGGGCGATCACGTCAAACTGGTGAACAAGCAAGTCTTCGTGAATGGAAAACCGTTGAACGAGCCGTACACCATCCACCTTGACAATTTCATGAACTATCGCGACAACTTTCCGCAGGGCGAGCCCGACTACGTTCCGGACCCCATAATGTTGGAGCGAGCGTACGCGATGTTGCGGCAGGATGTCGTCAACGGTGAACTGGTGATACCGGCCGGCAACTATTTCGCGATGGGAGACAACCGCGATAACTCGCTCGACAGCCGCTACTGGGGACTGGTGCCGCGCGAGAACATTATGGGGAAGCCGTTGATCATCTTCTGGTCCTACGACGCTCCCACCGATGATTTGAAGGATTATAACCTGCATCATATGGTTGATCTCGGGCTGCACTTCTTTACCAAGACCCGCTGGGATCGCACTTTCAAACTGATTCACGGATATCCCCTAAGCTGATGCCGCGTCGGGCTACCTATTACGGCCTGATTCTGGCTGGTGGCCGAGGTACGCGATTCTGGCCGCGCAGCCGACGCACGCGCGCCAAACAGGTTTTGCGGTTCTTAGGCGACCGTTCGCTGATCCAGCAAACAGTGGACCGGTTAAGCCCGGTCATCCCACCCGATCGCCTCTGGGTCCTGACCAATGAACACCTGCGGGCCGAGATCGTGCGCCAGTTGCCGGAGCTTCCCAAGAACCAGATCCTGGCTGAGCCGACGCAGCGCAACACCGCGCCCGCGATCGGCCTGGCGGCGCACATTCTGCAATCGATCGATGCCAATGCTGTGATGGGCGTGTTCCCATCCGATCACATGATCTCGAAACCAGCGCGCTACTTGCGCTTCGTGCGGGGCGCATTCAAGGCCGCGGCCGAGGGAAAGATCGTGGTGCTCGGGATTCAGCCGCGCTGGCCCGAAACCGGTTACGGGTACATCGAATTTCCCAAAGGCGCTCGCGCGGGATCGCTCGAGGCTATAGCTGTGCGGAGATTTCGAGAGAAACCCGAGCTTCCGCGGGCCAAGCAATACGTGAAGTCCGGAAACTTCTATTGGAACGCCGGGATGTTTTTCTGGAAAACGTCGGTGCTGCTGGATGCGCTGCGTGAGTTTCTGCCTAAGACCGCGACGCTGCTCGCCAGCCTGCCCGCGTTCTCGAACCGCCGCTTTTCATCGCAATTGAAGAAGGCCTTTCCACACTGCGAGAACATTTCGATCGACTACGCAGTGCTCGAAAAAGCGCGCGGCGTGGTAGGTTACGCGACCGATGACTTCGGGTGGAACGATGTCGGTAGCTGGAACGCCCTGTACGAATTGCTGCCTCGAGACGGTAGCGCCAATGTGATCCGTGGTGAGGCACTGGCCCACGCCAGTTCAGGCAACTACATCGATGCCGAGGGCAAGCTGGTGGCTCTGGTGGGCGTGAAAAACCTGGTGATCGTGGATACGCCAGACGCGCTGCTGATCGCGGATCGATCACGCGCGCAGGAAGTCGGCGATTTGGTGAAGTTGCTCGAAAAGCAGCGCCGCCACACTTTACTTTGAAGTCTCGGGCGGCAGTTTCGTCAGCTCAACGGTGAAGCGGGCGTCCTTACTCTCGCTATCGCGAAAGACAATGTAGAATCCCTCCGCGTCCGGCCCTCGATTCGGCAGCGTGAATGTCACGTGCCCGGTTCCGCTGGCGAGTTGGTTCAGGCTCGGGTCGCCTATTGCCACGAAGGCCTGGCGATCTTCGGACTTTACGACCACATCCACGCGCTCGCCGCCTTTCCCATTGAACACGAAGGCGTAGTAGGGCGATGCACTGGAACATTCCACCGCGCTACTCGTCTGCCCATAGCTTAGGTCGCCCATGACCTTCACGTCTGCGGGCGGGAAACTCTCAGCGATCAAGCCGGCAGCGAATAAAAACGCGAAAACTACGAAACGTCTCATAGTCATGAGATGCCGGCGCGCCAGGGAAGGTGACAGGGAAGGAAGGTTCAACCCGAGCCGCCGCGCGTTGTAAAAGATACGCGTCCTCGCCAAAGACGGCACCCATCTCTTAGAGATTTCGCATGGCCCGTGACGTGCACTTCGCTTCCCCGAGGAGCGACATGGTGAAGAATCAAAGTGCTCAAAAAGAAGAACACGGCGTGCTCGAAACGACCGCTCAGGCGATCGGCTCCACGCTCGGCAGCCTGGCCGTGAAAACCGGCATCGCGAAACCGCCGGCGCTTGTAGAATCCGGAACCACAGGCGATGGCCAGCCGGAGCATCAGCACCCGAATAGAAAAGCCCGCAGAGCGAAGAAGAAAAAGTAAATTAAACCGGGAAGTCAGCCTGTTGCCGGACCGTCCAGGCCTGCCGTAGATGCCGACGGTCGTGCGCGGCCAAGAGCGCGAAGCGCTGACCGAGGCTGATTTTTAGACGCGGGTATGGTATCGCTCCCACCTTGACACGCGCTAGATCCAGGCCGTTCGATTTCGAAACCAGTTCCAGCAGTTGATCGTGGATGGCGATGAATTCCTGGACCACTTTATCCTTGGGTTGACCCGCGAGAGGCTGGTAAACCTTCGGCGCCGTGAACTTCAGTTTCACGGGCGGCTCTGAAAAACGAACGAAGCTTCGGGTCAGGTAGCCATAGTGGAATGGGCCATTTCCAGTAAGGCCGGAAGCGCGGCCGGCATCAATCGCGTCGCCAATGGCCGGGACATCCAACCCGTCGAGAATATTCAAGTGAGCGAGGCATTCTGAAATCGACCAGCGTTTCGGCGATGGCCGCCAGTTAAACTGACTGTCGTTGAGCGGCGCGGTCAGCTCCAGAGCATCTTCTTTGAGATTCTCGAACTGCTCGTAGTAATCCCTCAGCTCTTCGATCAGGGCCTGCTTCACCGACGTTCCCGGCGCCGACATGGTCTCGACCTTAACGTGCGGTTATTGTACCGCCGCGGCCGGCATGTTGTCTTGGAACCACTTAACAATGCGGGCGAACAGGTCGCGCGAGTGTTCCGGATCGTGGAACGCGTGGCCTTCGCCGGGATAGAGCACGAACTCGGTCTTCACGCCCAGCGTGTTTAAGGCGTGCCAGAATTCGTAGGATTGGGGAGGCGGGCATTCGCCATCGCGTTCGCCCACGGCAACCAGCGTTGGCGTCGTCACGTTCTTGATGAAGTTGATAGGCGAGCTTTTGGCGTACACCGCCGGATCGTCATACACCGAGGCGCCAAAGTATGGAATCATCCACTGATCGATAGCGTTCTCGCCGTAATAGCTTTGCCAGTTCGCAACGCCGGCTCCGGCAAACGCGGCCCGGAAACGATGGGTCTGCGTAACGGTCCACATGGTCATGTAGCCGCCGTAGCTCCAACCGGCGATTCCGACGCGCTTGTCGTCTACTGGATAATTCTTCACTACTGTGTCGACGCCGGCCAGGATGTCGCGCAGATCGCCATGGCCGAAATCTTTCACATTGGCGCGCGTGAATTCCTCGCCTTGTCCGTAGCTGCCGCGCGGATTGGGATAGAACACGAAGTTGCCTTCCGCCGATAGCAATTGCAACGGCAGACCTGGACGAGGCCAGGCGCTGCGTGTATCCGACGCCGGGCCGCCGTGCACCACAACAATCATCGGATAATGCTTGGACGGGTCGTAGGGCTGCGGAAACAGCAGCCAGCCTTGCGCGCGAAAGCCGTCACTGGCCCATTCGATGCTTTTCGCCGGGCCCCATTCCGGACTTAGGTTCGCGTTGGCATGCGTGATTTGCTGCCAGGCGCTGGTCCGCCCCGCCCACACTTCCGGCGGATGAGTCCAGGAGCTTCGGATCACAGCGCTGGTAGTGGCGTCGCCCGAAAATGCGATTGACTCGGCGCCCTTCCAGATCTGCTCTACACTGCCGGACGACAGGTCGAGCGTTGCGACCGCCATTTCACCCGATGAATCTTCGGTCATCAGGATTTGATTCGACGACGGCATCCAGCGAAACCAATTGGGCGAAGTCTTGCGATTCGGAGTCAGGTCGCGGGGAGTTCCTCCGGCTGCTGGAAGAACGAAAATGTCGCCGCCGGTGGATCCTTCATCGCTCATTAATCCTCCGATGAACGCCAGGTTTTTCCCATCAGGCGACCAGCGCACATTAGCAACTTGCATGGGCGGCTTCAAGATGTGCCGCACCGCACCGGAGGACGAATCGACGGCGTAAAGCTCGGCGATGTACCAATTGTCGTCGCCGGCGCCCGGCGCGGAGAGATACACAAGCTGCTTGCCATCCGGCGACCAGTCGAATTCATAGACGTACATCTGGGGAGGCGTGACCGAGCGAACCGCGCCGCTCGCGACGTCCACCAGCGCCAGCCGCTGCTCGAAGACCTTGGAAGAGACGACGCCGGTGTCGGGCATCGTAGCTTCCGTCGGGCCGGGCACGCGAGTCAGGCCTTCGATCCACAGAACGGCAATGGTGCGGCCATCGGGCGACCAATGCGGAGCGCTAATGTATCCTTTGAGGTCGGTCACCTTTCGGGGCTTGCCATGTCCGGGCTTGTCGGCTACATAGACCTGCAACTGGTCGCTTGAATCGCCGGTCGAAAGGAACGCCAGTTTGCCGTCGCGCGACCACGCCGGCGCTTGCTCCGATCCAGCGCCTCCAGCAATCTTGTGAGGCGAGCTGCCCGGATCGCGAAGGTCCTTGACGTACACGAACGACTCTCGCAGCTTGCCCGACGTGGCTGGAACAGACTCGGTCCACGCTACGGTCGTGCCATCGGGCGAGAGGATCGCGGAATGAAACTGGTGAACAGAAGAAAGCGAGTCCAATGCCCGGTCGAGCGCCGGACCCGCGTGGAGGGAAAAGCAGCCAAAAATCAGGCTGGCAAGAAAATTGAGGCGTCTCACATCCTCATGGTAGCGAACCGCCGTAAAACAGAGTTACTGTAACTGAGCAGGACCGCCAGCGGGCCGGCCCTGTTGCACCTGATAATCCGAAGGAACCGTAAACAGCGCAGGATCGGGCTCGGCGCGGCTGATGTTGGTCACCTGGTAAACCGAATCGCCGAAGCGAGGATCACTGGTCTTGCTCATCACGACCATCTGCAGGTCCGAGGAATACCAGGTTTCGGTAACGACCTGTATGTCCTTCGCGCTGCCCGCTTGCGCGGCCGGAATAGTGTGCGTCCTACGCTTACCTTGTACGCTCAGGCCGTCCATCACTTGAGTGCCGAGATCATCGATAGTGACGTTGGCGTTCGACCTCATGGAGGCGCGCGCTCGGCCCGCACCACCTGTAGCCGCCGCCGCCGCGCCCTGATCGGAAGCTGATTGCGGCGGAGGCGGCCGATGGCGATTGGCAGGCATTTGCCGGACGGTCTTGTGAGTGGCATCGAGCATATAACCCATGCCCGCTACCGGATCATTGATAAACACGGCTTTGGATGCGGTGCCGGATCCGGCCAGCGCCCCGATGGCTGGAAGCGACCGCTCGGTGCGGGTTCGTCCCTGGCTATCGCGCGCCATCGACGCCGTCGTGGTCCTCTGAATATGATTCCCGTCAGACAGCGTCTGGGAAAATTGCGTCACCGCCTGCGCCGAATAAGGAGCGCCGGTGACGACCTTGCCGGCCATCCCAAACTCTCCGCGCACAAAGGCGAAGTCACCGGGTCCGCCGGGAGATCCAGGCGGCATTCCCATTCCGTGCCGACCCGGTTGAGCGAATGCGGCGCCACTCACCAAAAGGGCGAGCACTGTTGCGCAACGTAGCTGAAACATTGTTTTCTCCTTCGGACTACTCTACTAATCGAACCCCACGCGCCATGCCGTCCTGTCCCAGCAGAAGCTCCGCTTCGACGGGATCGGAGTCGCGATCCTGATTCATTGGAAACCCAATCAACTCGAGCGATGACACGGGCAGTTGCACGCGCACGACCATCGCGCTTTCGACCGGTGGCAAACCATCGGCGTCGGGCAGCGGATAAAAGTCGGCCGTGGTTTCGTCCACCTGCACCGCGGCGTCCTGCTGAAGCACGCGAGTTTCAGGCCGTAACGGACCGATCCACACCAGCACAGCGATGGCAGCAGCGATCGCTCCAACACTGGCGGCGGATATCCAGACTCGCGCGCGCCGCAGCTTGGAGCGCTTTCGAAACTCGGCCAGGAGCCGCTGTTCCATGTTTAGCGGCGCCTGACACGGCCCCTCCGATGCAAGCTCTTGCAAACCTTCCAATAGGTCTCGCTCGTCTGCGTTCATACAGCACACCTTTCAGCGGCACGCATCTTTTCCATCAGCAGGGCCCGGGCTCGATGCAATCGGGATCGGATGGTTCCGATGGCACACCCCAGCGCGCCGGCAGCCTGCGCGTAATCCATTTCGTTCAGATCGCAGAGCACTACAACTTCCCGATACGCCGGGGGCAGCGCGAGTACTGCCTTACGGAGCGACTCGATTCGCTCGTTGCGCGCCAGTTCGCCTAACAGATCGTGTTCATCGGCTAGCACACCACCCTTTAACACACCACCCTTCAGCGCACCACCCTTCAGCACACCAGCCTGTAGCACACCGGCCTGTTCATTTTCGACGTCTTCCAGCCCGGCGACATAGGGCCGTTCCCGCTCCAGGCAGCGCAGCACAAAGTTGCGCGTGATGCCGTACAGGTAAGAGACCGCTGATCCGCGCTTGGAATCGTATTGCTTCGCCACGCCCATCACCGTCAAGAAAACTTCCTGAGTAACCTCTTCGGCTATTTCGGTCTTACCGCTCATGTGAAGCGCGAAGCGATACACGGAGCTTTGGTGCTTCCTATAAAACGCCACGAAAGCAGCCTCGTGACCCTTCGCAATCAGCCGAAGCAGATCGTCGTCACTATGGGACGGGGATTCCAACATTAGTTTACTTCGACGATCCGCATCGGTCTGTTAATGAGCATTCATTTCCAGGCATGAAAAAGTTCCACTTTCTTCAGTTGTGGGCTAGCTTACTTCCGCTGCACCATTTACTGCAGCGTTACCACCGTCGCCCCCCAGCCACCAGCCTCCGCCGGAGCGTCGCCAAAGCTTTTCACAAACGTAGTTCTGGCCAGGATCGATCGAACTATCTCGCGCTGCACGCCGATGCCCCGGCCGTGGATAATTCGCAAAGCCTTAAGACCCAGCCGGCGCGCCTCTTCCAGGTATTCTTCGACGATAGGCGCAACATCCCGCGGCGGAACGCTGTGCAGGTCGAATACATCGGTGATGGGAATGCGAATCGGCTCTTCTTGCTGCTCCACTGCTGTTAGCCTAACATTGTGAAGCCACGGGACATTGTGAATCCACTGGCGGGGTACCAGCGGCGGCTGGCCGAAAGAAGCACGGTCGCCGAACGTCAAGCGCAGCAATTTCGCAGGATCGGGAACGCGCGGCTGGGGACTGGCATCGTCGGTGTCATCATGGCTTTCTTCGTTTTTGGCGATACGATCCTGTCGCCGTGGTGGCTGTCAATTCCAGCAGTCCTGTTCTCGGTGCTGGTGGTGATTCATGCCCGAGTGGTGGATCGGCTGGAGCGCGCAGAGCGGGCGGTCGGATTCTATCAACGCGGGTTGGCGAGGCTGGAAAATCGGTGGATGGGCACCGGAGAAACCGGCGAGCGTTTTCGGAATCCGTCGCACGTTTACGAAGAAGATCTCGACATTTTCGGCAAGGGCTCGCTTTTCGAGCTGCTGTGTACGGTGCGGACGCACGCGGGCGAAGACACGCTGGCCCGATGGCT
>DATHOT010000169.1:0-35278 GCA_035484655.1 Bryobacteraceae bacterium
ACGATCAGCACGAGTGCTACGTGTGATGGGGTAACCACGGTTGGTACGACATCGGCGAGTTGCGGCGATTCGACGGCGCAAGCTCTGGTTCAAATCACTGGCCTTTCGTTCGAAGTTTCAGTTCAGGCGACCATTGCTCCAAGTGCGGTTCCACCCAGTTCCGCTTCATCATCCGCAAGTTTCTCGGGCGATTATGTCTTTACAATGTTCGGGGGAACGGGAGAAGGGTTCTTCTATCCTTGTTTCGAAGCCAGAAGCCCTTCCCACCTTGGTGGCGTAATGGGGGGAGGGAGCTTTGACGGCGTTGGCTTCAGCTTTCTGGAGACTCCTTTCGTTACCAACTGCAACGGGGGTCCTGATAATTTTCAAAATTCGAAACCGTTTACGTACGGCGTACCACAAATCGTTCCCTTCAGCATGGACGCAACAGCAGTTATTAATGCGCCCACGTTCGATTTTTTCGCCGAGCAAGCTGACGAATCATTTATCGGGTTTGCGTTTTTCGACCCGGCTGGAAACCTACTCTCCAACGTCACCTTCACGCTGGTGGAGGTTCCGGAGCCTTCCGCCGCGTCCTTGCTAGGTATCGGATGGCTATTCTTTGTGGCTGTGCGGAGGATGTTAAACGATAACCCGCAGCAAATCGAAGCAAATGTGTCGCTAGTGGACGCCGCGCATCCCTAGTTCCAAACTCGTAATTGCTTGATTCGCCAGAGTGCGCCAATAGACGCCACCTTATTATATAGACTTAGGATCTGGCGGCCGAAAGGCCATGGGAGTTCGACCCTCCCCGTTCGCACCAGAGCGCACACTTCAGACAAGCGAATAGAAGGCGAATCCAGTAGTGTGACTGACTGATTGTGAAGGCCGTTTTTACAGGCGATAATCGTTGGCACCATGGCAAAGCGCTGCCGTCGCTGCCAGACCGTAACCAATGATGAAGCGCCATATTGCGAGGCGTGTGGAATTGATTTCTCCGCGGTCCCGGCTACCAGACTCGGAAGGATCAGACGGTTTCTTTCTCTTTCGGTCATCGTCATCGCGATCATCGTGCTGGCAACCTATTTTCGAAGTTGTTGACTGCGAATCGCTACGCGTGTCCTCGCGCGGCGAGAAGTTCAAGCACTTCGCACATCCAGTCCTGCGGCTGTCATATAATCACTTTCGGCCTTAAGGAGGCAGCGAATGTCTATTATCGGATTCATCGGTCTGGGAATTATGGGTCGCCCTATGGCGAAGAACTTGCTCAAAGCTGGACACCAGCTGATCGTTCACGATGTTGTTCGCGGTTCGGTAGACGAGGTCGTAGCAAATGGCGCAGCGCGTGGCGCATCCAGCTCGGATGTAGCGTCGAAGTCGGAAATCGTGATCACGATGTTACCGGACGGTCCGGATGTGGAAGCCGCCGTCCTCGGCCCAGGCGGCGTTCTGGAGGGAGCGCGCAAGGGCGGCATTCTCGTGGATATGAGCTCCATCAGTCCGATGGTTTCGCAAAAGATTGGAGCAGCCTGCGCCGCCAAAGGAGTCGAGTTCCTGGATGCCCCGGTCAGCGGCGGCGAGCCCAAAGCCATCGACGGCACGCTCGCGATCATGGTCGGCGGTGAAGCCGGCGCATTTGAAAAAGTCAAACCGATCCTTGAAAAGATGGGTTCGAGCGTATTGTTGACTGGCCCGGTGGGCGCGGGCAACGTTACGAAACTCGCGAATCAGATTATGGTGGCGTGCAACATAGCCGCCATGGGCGAGGCACTGGTCTTAGCCACGCGTGCCGGCCTCGATCCCGAAGTGGTTTTTAACGCGGTCAAGGGAGGCTTAGCTGGCAGCACGGTCCTCAATGCCAAAGCCCCGATGGTGATCGGCAGAAATTTCAAGCCCGGATTCCGGATCCGCCTGCACCAGAAGGATCTACGCAACGCGTTGCTGGCCGGTGAATCAATGAAAGTGCCTTTACCGCTGACCGCCATGGTGCAACAGATGTTGATCACGCTCATGAATGACGGAAAAGGCGATCTGGATCACTCCGCCATCGTAAATTATATTGAGCAGGGCGCGGGCATCGACGTGAAAAGATCACAAACGGTAAGCGCCTGATGACTTCTAGACCGTAGCCGGCAGCGAAATCACCTGATCGCGAATGGCGCGATTCAAAGCGCTTGTAATGGCGTTCAACGATGCCGTCAGTATGTTTCGATGCATGCCAACACCGGTCACCGGATCGCTCTCCCCGGCCCGCAGTTCCACGAATGAAACCGCCGTTGCATCGGCGCCGCTCCCCACCGCGTGCTCGCCATAATCCAGAATGCGGACGGCGAAGCCGAACTCGTTGTTCAAAGCTTGGACGAACGCATCGATCGGACCATTGCCTTCACCGGAGATAACCCGTTCAGTCGAGCCGTCGCTAACGGTCGCGGTCAACTGGCCGCTATCGCCGGCGGAATGCTCCGAGTGAGCGCGAATAGAAAACGGCGCCTGTTGCTCGATGTATTCGGCTTGGAAGGCGCGCCATATCTCGGCTGCGGTAACCTCGCGGCCGGTCGTGTCCGTGATCTGCTGGATGACCCGGCTGAATTCGATTTGCAGTTTCCGCGGCATTTTGATGCCGTAGTCCCGCTCCAGCAGGAATGATACGCCGCCTTTGCCGGATTGGCTGTTCACTCGAATGATAGGCTCGTAGCTGCGTCCCAAGTCCTTGGGGTCGATTGGCAAATAGGGGATCTCCCAGAGGCTGCCCTCTTGTTGTGCTCCGAAGCCCTTCTTGATCGCGTCCTGATGCGAACCGGAAAAGGCCGTAAACACCAGGTCGCCGGCGTAAGGGTGGCGAGGATGCACCGGCAACTGGTTGCAGAATTCCGCGCATTCGATTACGTCGTTGATCCGCGAAATATTTAGCCCGGGATGCAGCCCTTGCGTGTACATATTCAACGCCAGGGTGACTAAATCGACATTCCCGGTGCGCTCTCCATTGCCGAACAAAGTTCCCTCCACTCGCTCGGCGCCGGCCAGCATCGCCAATTCCGCCGCTGCCACGGCTGTTCCGCGGTCATTATGAGGGTGCACACTCAAAATCATGGAGTCTCGATTTTTGACCTGGCGGCCGAACCATTCGATCTGATCGGCGTAGATGTTCGGAGTAGCCAGTTCGACGGTCGCGGGCAGGTTAATGATCACCTTATTTGGCGAAGTCTGCCAGACCTCCATGACCGCTTCGGAGACCTCAAGTGCATAGTCCAGTTCCGTGGCCGTGAAGCTTTCGGGAGAATACTGAAACACCCATTCGGTCTCGGGAAACTGTTTTGCGCACTGACGCACAGCGCGAGCGCCACTGAGGGCGATCTCTTTAACGCCATTACGATCCATCCCGAACACCACGCGGCGCTGCACTGTCGAGGTGGAGTTATAGAGGTGCACGATGGCGCGATGCACGCCGCGCACCGCTTCGAAAGTGCGCTCGATGAACGACTCCCGGGCCTGCACCAATACCTGGACCGTCACGTCGCGAGGGATCAGGCGGCCCTCGATCAGCTCGCGGCAGAAATCAAAGTCAGTTTGCGATGCCGAAGGAAACCCAATCTCGATTTCTTTGAATCCGATCTCAACCAGCTTAAGAAACATGCGGGTTTTGCGAGCCGAATCCATCGGCTCTATCAACGCCTGATTCCCGTCCCGCAGGTCCACGCTGCACCACAGCGGCGGCTTCAAAATGACCCGCGATGGCCATTGACGATCGGCCAGCGCTATCTGAGAAAAGGGCCTATATTTCTTCGAAGGATCGCTCAACATGAGGTCTTCCCGGGATGTAAAAGATATGTTTTAAGTATAGGCGCTCCGGTGCGCAGCCGTCGCGGCGGCTAGCGAGCAGCTTGCGGCACCATCAACTCTTGCGTGAGCATTTCTTGATATTTGAGCCCCAGACCATAATCGCACTGGAAATGTCCGGCGCCCGCGCCCTGGGCCGGCTCAATCAGCGCCTCCCTGGGAGCTGCCCGCGTGGGATCGAGAAAGCCAATCTGAAGAAGCAGCTTATTCGCTGCCAGATTCAGTTCGGTCTCGGCGGGCGGCAGGTAAGGATGGAAAGCGTGGAGTGGCAATCGCAGAGAGATCTTTCCAGCCAGAGCCTGGCCGGCTTCCACCGGATCGAGATACGGGATCTCCGGACTCTCGGCCTTCCTTCCGGCCGGAATCGGGATCTGGAACTTTCCGGCCACTATAGTTTGATTCGCAGCCGGTACAACGTAAGCCAACTCGGGATCGGGCGTTCGGTTTCCGCGAACGTCGGTATGATAAAGAACATTGAAAACGTAAATCTTGCCGGCGCGAAGATTCCGTACGACATAGGAAATCTGTACCGAATCCTTCTGGTGGGCATCGAGTTTCGCCTCGACAGTCACTGTTGCTTTATCAGGCATAGGTGTCCTCGTCGTTGAAGGAGTCTGTGCATTCGAGCTGGCGAAAAGTAGGCAAACCAGTCCCGCCCTAATAGCGCGGCCTTTGCGGCTCACCATGTTCCGCTCTCATTCCGTTCTCAGTGTACGGATCTCCGCTGTGCGACCCCAGGCCGGCAGCCTGGAGCTCGTATCCAGGCGCGTTACGCGCGTTGCCGTTGGCGTCGGTATAAGGAACCGAGTTTTGCCCGTCGGTGGTGCCATGGACGTCGTGATAGCTATGTACCAGTTCGTGTCCCAGCCCGATCGACGGATCGCGGGTCTGCCAGGGCTCACCGTTGATTTTTGTCCGGTCCGCATTCCAATCTACCGTATTGTTGGAACCAGGGCCGGGACGGCCATGCGCCGTATCATACAGGCCGTTATTCCAATTCGTGGCATTCTCGCTGTTGCCGCCGGCGGTGCTTCGTATGGTTGTGGCATGAGGAGCTGTATCCAGATCGTTCACCAGGCCGCGTCCGACGGGACCGGACATCAAGCGCGCCAGCGCGGCCAAGGCCTGTCCTTTGTAAAGCGGCAGGCCGTCAATTTTGATCTGAGAGTCTCCTTTCGCAATTCGCTCCAGCGTCGCCTGCGCCGCGTCGTAGTCGGCCTGGGTCATCTGATTCGGAGCCAGGGGACCGACAAAATCGGGTGGGACGATCACGACACCCGCCATTCCGGCGACCCCGATCATTACCGTCATGCAGCCCATCGCGATTGGATTGGGCCCACCGGGAATTTCTACAACAATGTCACCTACCCGGCAGGCCATCATGTCGTTAATCAAGACGGTGGGTGATCCCATCATCACCATGCCGCCGACGTCCGGAACTACACCTTTGACGATAGGGCAGGCGTGAAAATCCATCAAGGTCCGCCAAGCTGGAAGGTCGCCAATCATCACGTTGAGGCTTCCTATTCCGGGGACCAACGGGGAGCCGTGGGTGGTCAGGTCCGTGATGCGCGCCGCAGGAGGCATGTTGTTCCGTCCTTCCTAAATCGCCAGGCTAGCTGTTTATTAATACCATCGGAGCGGTGATCTTGATAGTCGCGGGCGACATTTCGATGCTACTGGCGCCGCAACTGAGCTTAATGCTAACGCTTCCGTCCACTTCTACTTGCAGGGCCGCAACCTTGTACGTCCCCGCCGGAGCGTTGTGAGTCACGTTCCCGATGGAAACATCGAGAGAATCGTTGCCCATCGAGATGGTGGCCTTGCGATCGCCCTGGTCAACCGTCAATTCATGATTCCCTTGCTTGACTTCTTCTTTATCGTCCTGGGTAATCGTCGTGATCCGGCTTTCGCCAACTGTTCGGTCCTCGTGCTGCTCCACCACCGTTGTAAGTTTGCTCTCGGCGTGGATGTAAACCTCTTCGCTCCCTTTTTTATCCTCAAAGCGGAGCATATTGAAATTATCGGCCCCACCACCAGGACTGCTGCGGGTCTTGATGCCGCTCTGGGTCTTGTTGTCGGGTAGCGTGAAGGGCGGCATGTTGTCGTGATTGTAGACCGACCCCACGATGATGGGGCAATCCGGATCGCCTTGCAGGAACGCCACCATCACTTCATCTCCTATGCGCGGAATCCATTGATAGCCCCAGCCTTTACTGGCCCACTGCTGAACTACTCGAATCCAGCAGGCGTACTGGGCCTCCCGGTCCCAAGGGAAGCGCACGCGCACCCGTCCGTACTGATCAGGCCAAATCTCTTCAGTGGGCTCCGGTTTTTCGTCGATGACGAAAGCGGTTTGCGGCCCGCAGACGATGGGCTTCGCTGTAAGACGCTCGGGCCGGAACTGCACCTGGGAGGAAATGCAGGTGAACTGGTTGCTGTACCCCTCGCCGTGGCGGCCATGAGTAATGTACTCGGGATGTTGGAGCGCCGAATGACGGATGGAGGTCAGTAAGTATTCCCCCTTGATTCCCAGCGCCGACCCTCCAGTCACGCTGAAGGTATTGCCGGTAACCATCGACCGCGCATGAGAAGCGCCTTCCACGATAGTCCGGTTCTTTTCGACGGTCTCGGTGGCGACCCTCACCAGCTTCTCGCCCTCCGGCCGCACATCGCCCACGCGGCTGGCCGGAGCATTGAATTTCTTGGCATACTCGCCCGGATAAGCGAACACGTCCAGATTCGCGTTCACGTCCGAAGAGTACATTGAGGTCAGAGGAACTTCCAGCGTGTTGCGCGGCATTTCGAGATGGTAATCACGGAAAGTCCACTTGCCGCTCTGAAATTCCACCCGTGTTTTCCAAGCGGCGATGGTATCTTCAAATTCTCCAATGCCGACGTCCGGATCGAAGCGGAATTGAGACTGCTTGGGACACGGTTTGTGGGCGTCCGGCCGATCGGCCAAAATCAGTTTGTGCGTGTAATCGTCCTCGTGCTCGAAATAGTAGTAGATTCCTTCCGCTTCCATGATTCGCGACAGGAATGCGAAGTCGCTCTCGTTGTACTGCACACAGTAGTCCCAGGACGTGTAGGTGCCGGCTAGATCACTTCGAAAATGAGCTTGCATGTTCCGTTCCGCCACCACGGCGGTCACGATATCCGGCACGGTCTTGTTCTGGAAGATACGGCAGTTGGTTCCGTAATCGAGCAGAGAAAACCAGGGAACAAGTTCAGCGTGATAGAAGGCGAACTGATCGTCCTGTCCGTCTTTGCTGAAACCAGTCACGATGCCGCTCAGGAACCGAGATTGACCTTCTTTCAACTCCACTTCGATGGCCATGATTTTGCCGATGAGTTTGTCCGCAATCACTTTGGCCGGATTTCCAGCCAGGACATCCGCCACCAACCTCACGTCAAAGCGGAACGGGCGCGAGATGCTCTCCACTCCCGTGAAGCTGTCGATCATGAGAATGTCGAAATCCAGCGGCGTATGAATTTTCAAAAGCCGCTGCTGCTGCGTGATCGGCGTTGCCATAATTCCTCCTCCGCGCTTTTATGGATACGTGCTATACACCGCCGCCACCGCGTGAGGAGGTATACACAAATTTTCCGCCCTCGCCGATGCCGACGCGAATGGAACTGAGTTTACGGCCCTCGGCCATGCTGGCCAGCAACTCTCGGGACATATCGGGAAGCAACGTGTTGGTCAGGATGTTGTCAATGTTTCGAGCGCCGCTTTCGACCTCCGTGCAGCGGCTGGCGACGGTATCGATCAGAGTGTCGTCATAGACGAGCTCCAACTTGTGATTCTCCAGCAACCGGCGTTTGATTTTTTCGAGTTTTAAAACAATAATCCGCTTGAGCGCCTCGTCGCGCACCGGGTAGTAGGGAATGGTAACCATGCGCCCCAGAAAGGCAGGCTTGAAGATCTTATTGAGTTCCGGCTTGAGGGCTGCCACCAGGCCCTGAGCGCTAGGCATGGTTTCAGGATCGGCGCAGAGCTTCATCATCTGGTCGGTACAGGCGTTGCTGGTGAGCAGGATGATGGTGTTCTTAAAATCGATCTCGCGCCCCTCGCCGTCTTCCATGTGTCCTTTGTCGAAGACCTGGTAGAACAGCTCCAGCACGTCGGGATGGGCTTTTTCGACTTCGTCCAGCAAGACCACGGAGTAGGGCCTGCGCCGCACGGCCTCCGTTAAAACTCCGCCTTCGCCGTACCCCACATAGCCAGGCGGCGACCCCTTCAAGGTGGACACCGTATGCGCCTCTTGGAATTCCGACATGTTGATGGTGATCAGGTTGTGCTCGCCGCCATAAAGCAAATCGGCCAGCGCCAGTGCGGTTTCGGTTTTCCCGACGCCGCTCGGACCAACCAACATGAAGACGCCCACCGGCTTACCGGGATCGTCCAGACTCGCGCGCGCGGTAGCGATCCTCTGGCTGATGATCTGGAGAGCATCCGGCTGTCCAATCACGCGCTGACCTAAATAGGACTCCAGATCGAGGACCATGGAGATTTCGTCTTGCGCCATCTTGCCAGTTGGAATTCCAGTCCATCCCGAGATCACCTCGCCCACAATCTGGCTATCCACGCAAACCCGCATCAGCGGCCTTTCTCCCTGCAGTGCATCCAATTCGGCCGAAAGACCCTGAAGCTCTCCGCGGAGAGCCGCGACATCCACAGCAGGAGCAGCAGCGGTTCCATTGCCGCCAGCCGGTACGGCGTCGCTCGCAACGGCCGATTCCAACTGCGTTCTCAGGTCGCGGATTTTTTCCACTAGCCCGCGCGTTTTGTCCCACTGCTCGCGGAGCGACGTGAGACGGGCGTCCATCTGCGTCTTGTCGCGCGCGATTTGTTCGAGCCGCTCGGTATGATCGGCTCCGGTGGCCGCTTCGCGCCGTAGAATCCGGTCCTGTACCACCAGATCGTCGATGCGCCGAATAGTGTCTTCCAGTAGCGCGGGCGTGGCATTCTGGCCCAACGACAAACGCGCGCATGCGGTATCCAGAACGCTGACCGCCTTGTCGGGCAGCTGCCGGCCAGCCAGGTAGCGATGCGATAACCGCACCGCCGATGCTACGGCTTCGTCAAATATCCGGACGTTGTGGTGCTTCTCCAGCGACGACACGATACCGCGCAACATCACCGTGCATTGGGCCTCGGTGGGCTCTTCCACCTTGACCACCTGGAAGCGCCGGGCCAGGGCCGCATCTTTCTCGAAATATTTCTTATATTCCGACCACGTGGTGGCGGCGATGGTTCGCAACTCGCCTCGCGCCAGCGCGGGCTTCAGCAGATTGGCGGCGTCGTTCTGCCCGGCCTGCCCGCCGGCCCCGATCATGGTGTGGGCCTCATCAATAAACAGAATGATCGGCGTGGGCGAGGACTTCACCTCTTCGATCAGGCCTTTCAGCCTGTTTTCGAATTCGCCTTTTACGCTGGCGCCGGCCTGCAGGAGAGCCAAATCGAGCGAGCGCAGGGTCACGTTGCGTAGCGGAGGCGGCACATCCCCGTTGGCTAGACGCAGCGCGAATCCCTCCACCACCGCCGTCTTGCCTACGCCTGCTTCACCTGTGAGGATGGGATTGTTCTGACGGCGGCGCATCAGAATATCTACCACTTGCCGGATCTCGAAATCGCGCCCCAGTACCGGATCGATCTTGCCCTGCCGCGCATTTTCGGTCAAATTGACGGTGTATTGATCGAGATTCGCGGTCTTGCCGCCACCTTGGCGAGGAGCGGTTCCAGTCGCCGATTCTTCCGCGCGCGCCATAGCCGCTTCTTCCTGCGAGCCGGAGACGATGGCGGCGAAATCCTTGCGGAGCGCCTCGCCTTGAATCTTTTGGAACTCCTTGCTGATTTCTTTCATCAGCCGGATCAGCTCGTCATTGGTGGCCAGAGCCAGAACGATGAATCCGGTGCGGATCTGCGCGGCTCCAAAATCCAGAGACCCGATCGTCCAGGCCTCGGTCAGCATCTTCATTAGCGAGGGACTGAGCGCCGGCGTACGCGCATTGCCGGTTTTGAGCTTGTCCAAGCTGCGCGAAAGCTCGCCCGTGAGCCGCGACTTGTCGATCTCAAAGTGGCGCAAGATGGGCGACAGATCGCCGTCCGCTGAGTCCAGCACCTTCATCAGGAAGTGCTCTACTTCGATGTCGTAGTGAGTCCGCGAAAGGCATAATCCAGCAGCGGCCTCCATGGCTTTGCGCGCCGGATCGTTTAATTTTCCGATTAAGGATCTTAGGTTAGCGGGCATTTTGATTTCCTCCTTTAAGAGAGCTGCAAGATTGTATCTGCAGGATCGCGGCCCATTGGCTTGGATTTGGCCCAACTCACGAATCCCAGTTGTGGCGCGGGGTCGCCCTCGGCGCCTAATTCGCACGGCGGAGTTTCCTGGCGATCCAGGATCAATTGAAGCTCGAAGTCGATTTCGTCTCCAGAAAAAAGGCGGGTAATCGAACGAAGTGGCTCGAAGGCGGTGCCGGTGGGCAGGAAGTCCAGGTAGCGGGACAGCGGAAGAGGTCCGATCACAATGCGAGCCCGAGCCTGAGGCTCCCAGATTTCATCGCCGACTACGGCGCCTACCCCGAGCTGCCGGGAATCCGGCGGACCCTGCTCGAGACAGCACTGAGCATCCTCGTCTAGACGGTACCAGGCGCCCACAAACTGCTCAATCTCAACCGGCGCCTGAAAATAATCGCCGACGAGCAGACGCAATGCTGTCGCCGAGCGAGGCTGTTGAGCCAGCAATCCGCAGTAGGAAAGCAGCGATTCGTCCGTCATCGCCTGGCGATCCTGCAGCCCTTCGGTTCCTAGCCCAACTGTGTCCAGTAAGTAGTTAGAAAGGGCATCCCATTCGGCCAACTCCGGGCGAAATTGAAAACGATATTTCTGCCAGGCACGGTAGAACAGCGAAATGAGCCGGTGATGGAAAATGTCGAAAAAATCCCGCAGCGTATGGTCGCGCGCCAGAACCCGGGCGACTATCAGCTCCGTGTAATAGAGCGGCAGCGTGCCGATGGGACCGGTCAATCCCATGAAATTTACGGTCATCGCCTGCTGGCCGCTCTTGCCCTCCTGGAGGGATTGAATTTCGCTGGCCGGAAACGCCAAAGTCGGATTGGTTCGAAACTGGACGACCTCTTCGGCCGGGCGCGCGAACTCGCCTACCGGCTTCCGGTCGGGTCGCAATCGCTCCAGTAATCGCACTGCCTGGAAGAATTCGAAACAGAACGGTTCCTCGCGCAACCGGGCGGCGACGTCATCGGCGATGGTTTTTACAGGAGTATGCGCTGCCCCGCTCGTGGTGGCCATACCTTGAGCAGCTCCTTTCTCTGGCGGGTGCGGACAGCCAGCTGGCTGAATCCATTCAACGTCACGTAGAGGCCCAGGAAATATTCCAGCACCGCCGCGAAAAGGTAAACGCCTCCACCCACAAACTGCTCTTCATCGAGCTCCATGTCGACGCGTGTCCCGCGGGCAAAACTGATGCCATGCTCCGACACGACCCGCGCGAATTGCCGGCGGCTGGAGAGGGTCATTATGCCCGAGATCTGCCGCTCGAGAAAAGTTGAATCCGATAAATTATAGAGACGCAGGATCTCCTGTAACGCCTCCTTGCCTTCCTCCACCAACGAAAGGTAGTTCAGCGACAAGTGTGAGACCAGGCGCCAGAGACGGCCCCGTCCGGTAGGGGGGCGTAGAGTCGGCGTTGGTTTGCGCAGCGTCACGATCCGTTTGATCACTGAGACGCCTTCTATCTCGAAATCTCCGCTCTCGCTTCCAAAGGGCAAGCGGGCAGGCAGGTCGCGATTACTACAGGTACAGTGCACCGTCAGAGTTTCGACTCCTGTCCGCGCGGTCTTTCCCGCCAGGTCAACCAACGAAATCCATACCTCCGTTCCGTCATCGTTCTTTCGCCCCGAATCGCGGCGGGTAGCTTTCCAAAATGCCTTGCCGGTCTCTTCCCGCAGAGAATGCCGGTAGGAATACATCGGATCGAAATGAACGATCTCCTGGGAGCGAGGATTCGAGCTCATCGCGTCGTCCACGGAGAATATCTCAAGTGCATTTCTCCTGCGAATGTCGGGAATCACGGGATACTCATAGCGGGTCTGATCCAGGTGAATGGGCTCGGCGGTATGTGGAAATAAATTCACTACCGGCGAGCAGTTCAACCGGAAGGTCTTGGCGCCGATCCCCGTTTCGAGCATCTGCTGCCGGTCGGCGCGCTCGTAAGGAGAAATCAGAAAGATCACTTCAGCGCGCGACCCGAAGCCGGCCGTGGCCAATTGCTCCAAGCCACTCAACTCCACGAAGAAGAACTTTTCAGGAAATGCGAAATACTCCTGCAACACGCGGTAGCCGGTGAAAGACCGGCGCGAATATTCCAGAATGCCCTCCTCATCGCGGAACCCCATGGCGCGCAAAGCACTCGGAGGAAGGCGCAAGGGCGGCTTTTTCGCCGGCCCGTCCGGATCGCGAATGAGGATCTGGGTGCAACTGTTGAACAGCAATTCGTACAGCGAGTGGATGAGGTTGCTTTCCCCGTTGAGGTAGAACCGGAGCGAGCCAAGCCCCTCCAGCTTGTCGAAACGGATGTCCGCGTCGCAGGTCAGTTCCAGGCGGCAGGCCGCTACCGCTTCGGGCGCCTTCAAAGGCGGGTCCAAACGCTCGGGCGAGCGCCATCGCGCATCGGTCACCCGCATGGGCCACATGGTGGTGTCGAAGCCGGTACGAAATTTGCACGGCACACCATCTACCGGTTTGGAATAGAGGATCGACGAGCGCGGCACCGTGAATCCGGTGGACAGCTTGCCCTGCTGAGGATCCAGATGAAACTCCACGATCGACATGGATGGAATGGGGCGGATATAGTGCGGGTAAAGAATGCCCAGCAACGATTCAGTGATCTCAGGAAAGTCGTCGTCGATCTTGAGATGCACGCGCGCCGCCAGAAATGCGAACGCTTCCAGCAAACGCTCCACGTGCGGGTCTTCGCATCGATCCGGCTCCAGAATCAGCCGGGACGCGATCTTCGGGTATTTCTCCGCGAAGTCCGCGCCCATGCCGCGCAGAAAGGTCAGTTCCCGCTCGTAGTAATCCAGCAGTTCATCCCGCACCGGGTTCACCTCTCACATGATATTCGCCCTCGGTTACTTCCAGTACCGTGTCGAAGCTCACGTGCTCGGGCATGGGGTCAACGGCCAGCAGTCCTTCAATGGCAAAATGGAGCTGCGGCAAAGCTCCCGAAGCGGACGGCATCAGCGAAACCTTGGGGCCGATCAGCCTCGGCTCGAACTGCGCTATGACCGTTTCCATTAGACGGGCCAGGCCGTTTCGATTCCTGACCGTAACCAGATTCATCGAGCAGATGTCCGGCAATCCGAAACAATAGACCGATTTCTCAAGCTCGGTCGCGCCTTCCGGAGGGGCCTGCACGGGCTGGCGGACGTTCAGGAGCCATTCCAGATCGCGCCTCACGGCCGCCTTCAACTTTCGCATTGACTCAGACCGGGTCAGGGGAGCTTCTTGAGATGATTTTGGATCTTCGTCAATCAGACGATCCAAGAGCGATAACGTTACCGGACCTTCTCCCTTGTCTCTCGCCATACCGGATGCCTCAGCTCTGCGCGACGTATCCTTCCTGGCGGAGCCACGCAATGGTCTCAGGATTGGCGGCGCCGGTGTCATCCTGCATAATCAGGTTGGGAAGTCCCGGAAGATCGGCCAGCAAAGCCTTCAGCTCCGCGCGCAACGCTTTGGATGCATTCTTGTATCCCAGTTCATCGCAAGCCCGAATGGCATAGCGCTGAATATCCAGCCAGCCTCTTCCAAAGCCTTGGCTCATGGCGGTTTCAGCGGTTTCCAGTACCTGCCTCCAGTTGCCGCCTTGCGAATGACGCCGGAGCGCGGCGCGGATTTCCGCCGGTGGCGCCTCCAGGATTTGAGAGATTTGTCCGTCGGCCGCGTCCCGCAATTCGCCCCATCGAAAAGCGCGCAACAGAAGATAGGGCACCGGGCTGGATGGCTCGCGCTGTCTCAAGTAGCGAGCCACGGCCGCCACGCGCAGGACGGCGTCGTCGCGGGAATGGAGTTCGGCCCCGATTAGGGTGTCCAGTTTTTCCGGGTCGATCTGCAGCGATCCGATTCGCTCCGGCGCCATGACAGTTGCAGCGCCCGTGCCGTCGCCGTTCGCAGCCCCGGCGCCATCCAGCATGAATTCAGGCGGGGGAGGCGGGTCCGGATCCTGCTCCAGCTTCTTCAACAACAGAACATGGACCGTGCCGTCCAGTTCGTCCAGCGATCGTTTCAGTTTCGTGAAGCCCGGAGCTGCGCTCCCAAACTTCGCCTGGCACAATTGGTCGAGCGCCTGAAGCGAAGCCAGCGAGGCTTTCAAATCCGCTTCCAGCTTTCGGACCCATTCCTTGGGCGTTTCGATCAGGGCAGCATCAAAAGCCTCGGGCGGAGTCTTCCCGTCCTTGATGGCTTGTTCGCGAGCCTTGCGGCGCTGCTCGTTGCCCTTGACGGCATCTTCATAGCCCACCGCCTGCGATTCTTTATATTGGAAGAAATGCAGTCCCCGAATGTTGAGTGGCACAAAACGAACTGCCAGCGCCGGTGAGTTACCTTTATCCGGCTCAAGGTAGTTTCCGAACCATTCCAGGGGCGCAGCCCGTAATTCCAGGTCGCCATCCTCGGGTTCAGGATGCAGTGTGTCCCAGAAATTCTCGCACAGCGCTCGGATCAAATCCAAGCCCGCTTGCAGGCCGGCGAACTGCTCGCGCGAGATCAACGCTTCGGTGAGCCAGGCCCCCAGCCACAGATCTTTGGTTTTCGTGGCCAGGGCCTCTTCTGCCAGCTTGATGACCAGCGCATAATCGGCGGTCTTGACCTCGCGTTCCCAGGCGCCCATCGGTCCAGCCATCTCCTGCCGCCGCGCCTCTTTGATCTTGTCGAAGAGCGGCGAGTAGTAGAGATTTGGCCCGGACGGGTTGTCTCCTTGGATGGGTTGTAAGATGTCTTCCCGGAGAGGCATGGAGACCTCAGGGGGCAGTGGCGGCGGCGAGAATCTCCAGCTTCCGGATTTCCAGAATAGGAAGCTCCTCCCCGTCTACCAGCAGCATCTTCTGGCCGAAGGGAGCCTCTTCACCAGCTTCATCGGCGCACCACTCCGAGATCCGCCCCAATTTCACCGAGTCGTCGGCGTGTTCCCAGCTTAGTGGCGCAATGACGGGCATCAGAACCTGACCCAGATCCTTGTTTTTGAAATTCGGTCCAGTCCGCAGGCGAACCGGAGCCCATAAAAGGTCACGCAACCGCTTCGGCGGATCCATTTCGAGCACCGCGATATCCCGCATGGGAATCCACATGTAATCGCCGGCGGCAAAAACTTCCAGGCGCGGCCCGATTCTGGGGTCGGCATCCTGGAGCGAGTGAAAAGGCTTGCCGTTTAGCGAGCCTTGAATCGATTCTCCCGGATCTGATCCGGACGAAGACTGGGGAAACGTCTTTCGCTCGAACATTTCGTTGCGCGTACGTTCGGCATTGAGGGCGCCCCGGTACAGCAGAGCGCCCATCGCCGCCTCGCCACTTTGTTGTTGCAGAAGTTCCAGATGTTTCTCAGCCCGGGCGTAATCGCCGGAAAAACAGAGCAGCTCGAAGAGAAACGTGCGGCTCTTGTTATCCGACGGGTTATCCCGCAGGCCGGCACTCAGGGCGTCGATAGCTTCCTGGAGCTTGCCTGCGCGAAAGAGCTGTGATGCATCCATTGAAATGCGCCAGTTCGCTACGCGCTAGCCGTAGCGGCGTTGGCCTTGACGTCCCAACCGATTTCCGTCTTCTGGTCCTTGCCGCCCTGCGCGTTCTGCGACCAGTAAACCACGTCGATTGCCGCGAATGACATCGATACAGACTCGGATGGTTTTCCACCGCCCGAGGACTCGCCCACCGATACGCTGTCGATGAAAACCTGGGTCAAAGTGTAGACCAGGTACTCCACCGTTGAGGCCCCGCCGGATTCTATTACCGTGAGAAGGCCTTGATCAAAGTGATTGCCGTTGGCACAATTCAGGATAAGCTTGGCGCTGGCCAAGTCAGTTTGCTTCTGAATGGTGATGGACGAAAAATCAACCTTGCCCGTACCGGAGCCGCCGCCCGTACTTACGCTGCTGGGATTGCTTAAGCCGTGCGAGAAACTAAGCACGTCTATTTCTCCGACATGGTTAGCTACCAACGACTCGCCGGTGACACCGGTGAGCTTCAATACTATCTGAGACGCCATAAAAATTCTCCTTTATTTCTTTTAGATCTTAACTTCTCCCTGCAACCCTTTGAGACTGGCCTACCGCGCAGGCTGCGGAAGGTCCGCGACAAGCCTCAGTGACACTGAAAGCTCATCCAACTGATAATGCGGCCGCAAGAACGCAACCGCCCGATATGCCCCCGGCTTCCCTGGCACATCGACCACCTCCACACGTGCTTCGCGCAACGGATTTTTTGCTTTGATGACAGCCGGTGCGTCATCGTCCGAAATCGTGTAGTTCTTGATCCAATTGTTTAGAAATGTCTCACATTGGCTGCGCGACATGAAGCTTCCGATCTTGTCTCGCATCATGGCCTTCAGGTAATGGGCGAAACGGGAAACGGCCAGAATATATGGCAACTGCGTGGACAACCGCGCGTTGGCATTCGCGGCGTCTTTGTCGTATAACTTGGCTTTTTGGGGCGATTGGACGCTGAAAAAAGCAGCGTAGTCGGTGCCCTTGCAATGTACCAGGGGAATAAAGCCCAGATCGGCCAGCTCCTTTTCGCGGCGGTCGGTGATGGCGACTTCGGTCGGGCATTTCAGAGCCACGTCGCCTTCATCGGTGCGGAACGTGTGGGCCGGAAGACCTTCCACCAGCCCCCCGCCTTCGACGCCGCGAATGGCGGCGCACCACCCGTACAGAGCAAATGCATTCGTGAGGCGGGCGCCCAGAGCGTAGGCCGCATTGCCCCACAGGTATTTGGAATGGTCGGTGCCATCGACGCCTTCTTCGTAATTGAACCCGTCCACTGGCTTGGTGTCTTTGCCATAAGGCAGACGCATCAGGACGCGAGGCATGCACAAGCCGACGTAGCGGGAATCTTCGCTTTCGCGAAAGCCCTTCCACTTGGCGTACTCGGTGGTGTCGAAAATCTTGGCCAGGTCGCGGGGCGCACCGATGTTGGTGTAACTATCCAGGCTCATCAGGTCCGGTGCGGCCGCGGTCAGGAAAGGCGCGTGGGCCGCGGCGGCCACATGCGAAACCTTGTCCAGCAACTCCAGATCCTCCGGATGCTTGCCGAACTCGTAATCTCCTACCAGGGCGCCGAAAGGCTCGCCGCCAAAGATCCCATATTCCTCTTCGTAGACCTTCTTGAACATGGCGCTCTGATCGAAATCGGCCGCCCTTTGCAGGTCCCGAAGCAACTCTTTCTTGGATGCGTTGAGGATGCGGATTTTCAGCATCGGCGTCAGCTCGCTGTTGTCCACCGTATACTTCAAACCTCGCCAAGTACCTTCCAGCTTCTGGAACGCCGGGTGGTGCATGATCTCGTTTAACTGAATGGAGACCAGGTGATCGATCTGCGCGATTCGCGCATTGATCATCGCCTCGGTGTCTTTTGAGACTGTGACCTCGCCTTGCAGAATCTGCGTAACGAACTGTTTGATAATGTCTTTGCCGCGTTCAAGGGCTGCCGGCTCCTTGCCGAACCGTCCCTCTTCTACGATCTGGTCGAGCAGGCTGACTTCGGCTGCCTGCGGAGCTGCCGCTGAGGTCGCCGCTTTTTGTGTTTCAGCCATTTTACTTCTCCCCTTCCTTGCCTTCGCCCGATAAGCCTAATTCGGTGCGCAGCTTATTCAATTTTTCGGTGTTGGAGACCGCATCCACCAACAACGTGTCCAACTTTTCATTGGTCTGAAGGTTCCCACGCAAATCGTTCAGCTTGGATCGGAGGTCCAGCAGTTCGCGCAGCGGCCTGACTTGCCGAGCGACTTGTTCGGGCTCGAAATCTTCCAGGCTCTTAAAGTGAAGATCAACTTTGAGTTGCGCGGCATCGGCTTCGTCGCTGAGCTTGTTTTCGACCGCAAATGCCACGTGCGGCTTCATGCTCTCCAGCACGCTGTCGAAATTATCGCCGGTAACTTCTACAAAGCGGCGATCTTTTAACCGAGGTAGCTGCTCGGCCGGCATTCCGGTAAAGTCCCCCAGCACGCCCAGCACGAACGGTAGCTCTTTGAGTTGGATGGCATCGCCAATCTCCACGTCATAGGTGACTTGTACGCGCGGCGGTCGCACCCGCTGCAGCTTCTTCTGAACGCTTTCTCTGGCCATTTCGATCTCCCTTTTGCGGCTAAATACTTCGGTAAGCGCCGACTTCCGGGGCCTTTCCGGCTCTACCAGATTATAGAGCCTAACAAGTCTATCAGAAAGAGGTCTGCCTGAATAGCGGGTACCTGGACGGTACTAGAACTAAAACGGACCCATCTTCCTAGGCAGGACATAGCATGGAACCCCCTTTTCCAATGATCCAGTCTCCTGTAACATGTATCCTGAGATATTAGTTCTGGATACAAGTCGTGGCTGAATTGTCGAAATTGAAAGGCCGCTATGAGCTGAAGGAGTCTCTAGGCCATGGCGGCATGGGTGTTGTCTATCGAGCATATGACACCGTGCTCAAGTGCGACGTCGCCGTAAAAACGATCCGCGATACTCCGGACCCGACGGCGCTCCAGCTGTTCTACCGAGAGTGCGAAGTACTGGCTGCTCTGAATCATCCGAATATTGTTCAGATTCTGGACCTGGGCGAGTTCGAGCAGGAAGGGCACATGTACCCTTACTTCGTAATGCCGCTATTGCCGGGCGCGACGCTCGACCGCTTGATCAAAGGCTCCAGCCAGTTAACCATCGAGCGCTCTGTCGACGTCCTGACGCAAGTCTGCCGGGGCCTCGGGGCGGCGCATGAACGAGGCTTGGTACATCGCGACCTCAAGCCCGGCAATATCTTTGTGATGCCGGACGATTCGGTGGAGATCATCGATTTCGGCGTCGCGCACATGACCAGCACCGGCGCTACCGTCGGCCAAAAAGGGACCTTGCTGTTCATGGCGCCGGAGTTGCTGGAGATGAAGCCTCCTTCGCCTCTGTCCGACATCTTCGCCCTGGGTGTCATGGCCTATCAGATGTTCACGCGCCGCCGTCCTTTCGAGCGCGCCAGCGAGCGGGAGATCATCGAAGCGATCATGCACGAGATCCCTCCGCCGGCCTCCGATATCGACCCCAACGTGAACCAAGGCATCAGCCGGGTCCTTCACAAGGCCATGGCCAAGCAGCCCTGGCACCGGTTTTCGACGGCCCGCGAATTCGCGGAGTCGTTGCAAAAAGCTCGTCGCGGCGAAGCCATCGATTCTTTCGATCCCAGTAGAATCCGCCCCCGCGTCGAGCGCGCCAAGAAAGCTTTTGAGCAAAGCGATTATCAGTTTGCATCCGAAATCCTGATCGAGCTGGAGGCGGAAGGACACCTCGATCCGCAGATGGCGCAGCTCCGCCGCCAGATCGACGTCGCTGTCCGCCAAAAGCGTGTTCAGCAATTGCTGGAGAGCGCCCGCACGCGCCTGGAAGAAGACGAGTATCCGCTGGCTCTGCAGAAGGTGCAGGAAGCCCTGTCGCTGGAGCCGGAAAACGCGGAAGCATTGGGCTTGAAAACCAAGATTGAGAGCACCAGCAGCGAGCATCAGATCGAAGGCTGGTTCCGATTGGTCCGGCAGCACATCGACAACAATGCGTACAGTCACGCCCGCGAGGCGCTTCGCAACGTCCTGCAGATGCGCCCGGATGACACTCGCGCTCAATCTTTACTGGCCGAGGTCGACCGTTTGGAGCAGGAGCATGTGCGCGCCCGCAAGGAAAAGGAAACCCTCTACCAGGCCGCACTGGAAGAGTACCAGATGGGCGAGGTCAGCTCCGCGTTGGGTAAGTTGGAGAAGGTTCTTGAAATCGACCGCAAGGCTCCGGACCGCTCCACTACCGACCGGGGCGCCACCTACCAGAATTTCTATAACGAGGTCCGTTCGGAATACGACTCCATGCGGAATTCGTATGCCGAGGCGCGAAAACATCTCGAGGATCAGAATTTCGCCAAGGCACTGGCGATTTGCGATCAGTTCCTGGGTAAGTTTCCCGGACACGCGCTCTTCCAAGCTTTGAAGTTTGACGTCGAGGAGCGGCAGCGCCAGCGTCTCTCCAGTTTCGTGGCCGAAGTCGACCGCCAGGTAGAGGCCGAGCCCGACCTGGAGCGCAAAGTGAACATTCTGGAGGAAGCTTTAACCCAGTTTCCCCAGGAACCTCACTTCGAAAGTTCGCTGAAACTCATTCGCAGCCGTCTGTCTTTGGTCAATTCGATCGTCTCCAAAGCCCGTTATCACGAGGAGCGCGGGCAGTTCTCCGAGGCGCTGGGCCAATGGGAGATCCTGAAAACCATTCACGGCAAATATCCAGGGTTGGATTTCGAGACCGAACGTCTCGTCAAGCGCCGGGAGCAGCAAGCGCGCCTCGAAGCGAAAGCGCGCTGGGTGGAAACGATCGACGGGAATCTGGACGCCAGCGAATTCGACAAGGCTCGCGAGGCGGTCCAGCGCGCATTGCAGGAATTTCCGGAAGACGGCGAGCTGTTGGCGCTCCAGAAGCAGGCTGGCCAGGGTATGGAGCGTCAAAGCGAGGCGCAACGCGCCCTGGCCGAAGGCAATGATCTGTTTACCCGCGGAGATTTCGAGGCTGGTATTGCAGTTTTGAAGAAAGCTCGTGAACTGGATCAACGGAACCCTGCCATCCGTTCCGCGCTGGCCGCCCGGCTGGTCGAGCGCGCCCGGCAGATGCTGGAGTCGGACTGGCGCGCCGCCGGCGAATTGCTCGATCAGGCCCTCGACCTCGAGCCCGCTAATGCCGCGGCGAAGAGCCTGCGCATTTTATTGGAAGACCGGCGCCGCGAGGAGTTTGTCGATCAAGCTGTGGCGCAGATCCGTGAATTGCAGACCGCCGGAGATCTCGCGGCGGCGCTGGCTCAGGTCGATCAGTCGCTATCCTTTTTCCCGGCCGAACAGCGGCTCATGCGCCTGAAAGCATCGCTCACAGGTGCACTTTCGGAAAGCGAGAGCGCTCGCGCCCAAAGGAAAGATCTGGAACAATTGCGAGGCCTGGCCGCCGGCGCGCAACTGCTTTCCGAGCCTCTTGAACTCCAGCAGGTGCTCGACCTGATGTCCAAGATCGCGTCCAATTATCCGCTGGATCCCGAGTTCCAAACGCTGGTCGAAGGCGTCAACCGGCGGCTCAAGTCCGCGGCCATGCTGCGTCCCGCAACGCCATCGGCCGCGCCGACAGTATCGCCCGTTTCGCCGCAAGCGGCAACCATAGAAGTATCGCCGGAGGCGGCCACGATAGTGTCTACACCTCCCCAACCTCCCGCGGCCGCGCGTAGTAAATCAGCCGCCGCGGTGAGCGCGCCGTCCCCTGAAGTAGGCGCAGCCACAACCATTTTTGCGAATCCCGGCGCCGCCGCGCCACCCGCGCCCTCGTTCAGACCACCGCAGGCAGCGCCTTCACTGCCGGCGACGCCTCCACCGCAACCGCCCGTAACGCCTCCAGCTCCTTCGGCGAAGCCTGCCCCCAAGGTTGTTACCAAGCCGGCGCCCGCATCCCGCAGCGCCTCCTGGATCACCGCACCTTGGTTTAAGTTTGGCGCGCCCGCCGTGTTAGTTTTGTTCATCGCCCTGGGCGCCTGGCTGGCCTTGCGGCCTAAGAAACAAATTGCCGCCGCGCCGACAACTCCGACAACCGTGTCTTTCGAAATTCGCACTTCGCCGCCGGACGCCACCATCTTGATGGGCGCCACGGCATTGGGGGCTTCCAACTCGCAGCTTCGTCTTGCGCCGGGAAAATATCAGTTAACTGCGCGCAAGGATGGCTACCAGCCGGTAACGATCCCGGTAGATCTCCAAGCTGCTGCCTCGCCGTCGCCAATCAATGTCACTCTGCCCCCGCTCCCCGCCAGTCTGCATCTGTTCACGCCTTTTAATACTGGCAACTTATACCTGGACGATAAGCCTCCCGAGACCTTGCCGCAGGACGGCCAAGTTGCGATCACTCCGCTCGAACCAGGCAAACATACGCTAAGAATCGAGAGCGGCTCTTCAAAAGCATCCATTTCGTTCGAGGTTCAGCCGCTCAGTCTTCCCGTGGTCGACAAACCTGAGGCGAAAGGCATAGACACTGTTGCAGTCGCGACGTTCCGGGATCAGGCCGCGTTAGCTTCTTCGCTGTCGGATCTCCAGGTCCTCGTGGACAGCCATGACTCCGGCAAGCTCGTCGGTGGCCAGGTAACCTTGAAAGATCTCATGCCCGGCCCCCACACGCTGGCGGTCGGCGGATGGAGCGGTAGCCTGGACGCTGGCCCAGCTCCTGCGATGAACATTTTTCTCGGTTCGCTCGCCAGCCAGGGCAAGCTTTCTATCGATGTAAAGGGTGCTGTCGACGCCCATATTTTCGTCAACGGCACCGAGCGTGGAATAGCACAAAAAGGACGGTACGGATTGTCGCTCGATCCCGGAGATTATGAAATCAAAGTCGCCCGCGACGGCTTCTTTCCCGCCAAACCGCAACACGCCAGCCTGCAAAAGGGTGGTCGTGCTCAATTGAGCTTTGTGCTTCTTCCCAAGCCTGTCGCGGCTCCTGCCCCACTGCCGGCCGAGTTGCCGTTACCTCCTAAGCTTCAGGGTACCGTCACTGTGGAGGTTTCTCCGCCCAATTCCGAAGTGAGGTTCACTCGCAGCGGTGACTCGATCTATCAAATCTTCCGTATGCCTTCGATGGAAATGGACGCGGGTTCTTATGTTTTCGTCGCGCGCGCGCCGGGCCACCAGGATCAGACCCGGACGGTCGAAGTGGCGGCCGGTGGCTCGCAACCGGTGAAGTTCTCTCTGCCGGCGGTCAAGACGGTAGTGGCTGCCCCCACCACGCTCACCCACGCCATGACGGCCGAGGACTGGGATAAAACGTGGAAGAAGGAGGACGTTTGGTACACGCGCCAAGGCGGTGACTTCGTTCTGTATAAGATCACGCCCACCGCGGGAACTTTCACCTTCGCCATCAGCCCCAGGGAATCCAAGGGCGTGTTCGGAGGTGCTCCGAAGGTCCGCTGGGTAATCGACTACCTCGACCCGAAAAACTACATTGAATTCGAAATCGATAAGCAAACCTTTGCGTCGGCCGAGTATCGGAACGGCAAGAAGATCGATCACGCCAAGAGAAAACCGCATGGCGTCGAGTCCAGCAGCTTCGTGATCCAGATGATGGTTGATTCAGGCCGGATTGTGGCCCAGATCCGCTCTGGAGACAATTGGGAACCGCTCGATCAATGGAACGAACCTGGCCACAACTACGCTGATGGACGCTTTGGCTTTCGGCTTCCCAATCAGGATCAGATGTATCTCACCGACTTCCGGTTTACACAGCCAGCGGGGAATCGATAGCGTGACCGCTTCATGAGACAACTGCAGCCGGTGATCTGGGCCAAAGGGACGTTCCTGACGCCCAACCATCTTCAACTGCAGGATCTTTTTCTCGAGAGCCTGCTCGAATTTCGCTGGGACGCTCTCAACTTCCGTCCCTGGGGTTTGCTTTCCTTGCAAGTGGACCGCGAAGCCCTGGCGGGCGGTTATTTCACGATCGAGTCGGCCGCCGGGATTTTCCCGGATGGGCTGGTCTTCGATATACCCGCAGCCGATCCCGCTCCCGCTCCCAAGCCGTTGGCTCAATATCTGAAGGGCGAGCAGGAGAGTATCGACCTCTATCTCGCCATTCCGCCTTATCGCTATGGCGGACTGAACGTGGCCGCGCCCATGCAAAACGCCGACACTCGTTACCTGGCCGAGATGCTGGTCGCCCGCGACGAAAATACAGGCTTGAACGAGCGGCAGGTTCAGGTGGCGCGCAAGAACCTGCGCTTGCTGGTGGACGCCGAGGCACGAGCCGGTACGCCCGCTTTGCACGTGGCGCGCGTTCGAAAGAGCGCCGCCGGGCTGCCCGAACTCGACCCCCAATTCGTTCCGCCTCTGCTTGATATTTCCGCCAATGATTTCTTGATGTCGATTGTCCGCCGGCTCCTGGAGATTCTGATCGCCAAAAGCAGCACCCTGGCGGGAATGCGCCGGCAGAAGAACCAGAGCCTGGCGGATTTCACGGCCGTCGACATCGCCAATTTCTGGTTACTCTACACCGTGAATTCTTATCTCCCACAACTACGCCACATCTTTGAAACGCGCCGCGGCCATCCGGAGGCTCTTTTCACAGTGTTGACCTCGCTGGCCGGCGCCCTGACAACTTTCTCGCTCAAACTTCAGCCCCGAGACCTGCCGGCGTACGCGCATGATGAGCTGGGCCCTTGCTTTTCCGACCTCGACGAAAAACTGCGGATGCTGCTGGAAACAGTGGTGCCGAGCAACTTCGTGTCGCTAGCGCTGAAGCTGACGCAACCGTCCATCCACGCCACAGCCATCGCGGACGAGAAATATCTGTCGAACACGAAGTGGTATTTGGCGGTGAGCGCCGACATGCCCGAAGCGGAGCTGATTACGAAAACACCGCAGCTCATCAAGACCTGCTCCGCCTCGCATTTGGATCATCTGATACGCCAGGCCCTCCCTGGAGTTCCGCTGCGCCACGTAGCCACGCCGCCCACCTCGATTCCGATCAAGCTGAACTATCAATATTTCAGCCTGAGCCAGGGTGGACCGGCCTGGGAAGCGATTGTCCGTGCCCGCAATTTCGGCGCCTATGTCCCCGGCGACTTTCCCAATCCCCAGCTTGAGCTGATCATTCTGCTGCCGCAGGCCGAGTAATCCGGAGCAGCCGCTGAAGATTCGCGTGAAGTCGTGAAAAAAAACTCTTGACGTGACTATTTAGTCACGTTATTATATAGTCACGTTATGGAGGCGAGACTAATGAAACTCGAAGAGATGACACTGGACCTTGAACAGCAGGTCGAGATCAAAGCCGATATTGGTGACGTCTTTAAGGGCGTACTGCACCGCTTTGGCGAAGGCAGTACCAACCCGAACGGAGAGTCGATGCAAATGATCCTGGAGCAGTGGCCAGGTGGACGATGGTTCCGGGATCGTGGCAATGGCATCGGCCATCTCTGGGGCCACGTGCAGGTGATCAAGCCGCCGGTTCTGTTGGAGCTCAGCGGCCCTATGTTCATGTCGTACCCGGCTTTGAATCATTTGGAGCTGCGTTTGGACCAGATCGCTGGCGGAACCAAGGTCAGCCTGCGGCATCGTGCGATCGGATTCCTCGATCCGGCGCATCGGGAGGGTGTGAGCAAAGGCTGGCGGCATTATCTCGACAGCATTCGCAAAGACTTCGCCGATGGCGTTGCGGCCCATCGAGCCTGATGGCCGGAGACCTGGACGGCGTCTGGAAAGCACTGTCGGATCCGACCCGGCGGGCGATTCTGGATCTGCTGCGTCGAGGCCCCCGGACGACCACCGCGATCGTCGAAGCGTTCCCTCACTTGACCCGCTTTGGCGTGATGAAGCACATCGACGTGTTGCGTGACGCCGGTTTGATCAATACACGCGAAGAAGGGCGTCAAAGGGTGAATTCGTTGAATGCCGTGCCGATCCGGCAGATCTACGAACGATGGGTCAGCCGGTACGAAGAGTTCTGGGCGGACAAACTTCTCCGCCTTCAGGCAGATTTTCAAACGGGCCGTGTTCCGAAACGCGCCCCGCATAACCAACCCGAAGACAAATAAACCCGCGGATTCGTCTGCGGCGATAAATCTAACAGGAGAAGACTGTGTACACGAAAGATGCAATTCGATTCTCGCTCGATCTTGCCGAGCAAGCCATGGTCAAAACCTTGGCAAAGATCGATGATATTCCACTGACGTTTCCGACTGAAGCAGGAGGATGCCACCCGCTGTGGGTTTTGGGCCACCTCGCTTTTGTGGAGGGACTTGTTTACGAGATGCTCGCCGGTGGAGAGAACGCCGCCGGGGAGTGGGCTAGCTTGTTCGCTCCGGATTCGATTCCCACCGACGAGGTTGCGAAATATCCGCCCCTTAAGAAGGTGCGCACCAGGTATCTTCATCTCCGGCAGATGAATCTGCAATTCCTCGATTCGCTCAGCGATGCCGATCTGGATAAGCCGACGTCCTGGCAGCCTAAGGGCGCAGAGGAGCATTTCGCGACGTACGGAAAGGCCCTGCTCACATTGGCATTGCACCAAATGGCCCACCGCGGTCAGATTACAGATGCGATCCGTTCCGCCGGGCGAGCCGTGCCGATTGCTGTGGGCACTGAAGCCTAGCTGCGGGGCAAATCTGAAGGCCTTTGGTCTACTTCCGCAGCACCACGTAGCCAATTAAAGCCAGCGCTGCAACCAACAGCACCACGAACAGAATGATCAACGCCGTGCTGGGCCGCCCCATCGTGGATGCTGGGGGCGCGGCCGGTGCCGGCATGGATGGCGCCTGAGGCGCGGCTGGCATGGCAGGTGGCGCGGGAGTCGGCGGCATTGCGGGCGGCGGCATGGATGGTGCTGCCGGCATCGCGGGCGCTGCGAACGGTGGCGGCATCGGTGGGGCTGCCGCTGCGGCGGGTGGCGAACCTGCAGACGATGCCGGGGTAGCGGATGAAGAGCCACCCGCAGGACCGCGAATCACGCGCGTGAACTCGCCCGGCGCATCCGATGCACCTAAGAGCGACGCGTCCGGTTTACCAGGCGCTGCATTCCGAGGCTCCAGGCTCTCGGTCAAGGAGCCCGGAGCGGACGCCGGAACCGGAGGTGGCGCCGGAGGGGGAACTGCAGGCGGAGCAGTGCTGGAGACAGGTGGCGTTCCTCCGCCGAAGATCCGCGTGAATTCTCCCGGCGCTCCCCCCGCCGGCGAAGACTTTGGCAGCGAGGTCATGGGTGATTCGGCTGGGGGCGTGGCCAGAGGACTTCGAAACAACCGCGTAAATTCTCCGGGCTGCTGCTTTTCAGATGCAAGTGGCGAGGGCGTCGCCGAGGCCGGGGTCGCCATGGGCGGCGGCTCGTTCGGCTCGCTATGACCGCCTCTACCGAAACGCTGAGTGAATTCATCAGGAGCGGACGAAGTCGCGCGCGACGGCACAGAGGGTGGCGCGTGCGACGGCGCGGCAGGTGACGCCGGTACAGGGGGCGATGAAACCGGAGCCGTGCCTCCGGCCTGCCGCTGTTGAAATAGGCGCGTGAATTCTCCCGGCTCTCGAGCTGGAGCCGGAGGAGCCGCCAGCGCCGGCTTGGCCGTTTCCAACTCCCACTTCAGCCACTCCCGCAACGCCAGGCATTCCGGTTGGTCCAGAGTGACCAGGAAATGCGACCCCATGATCTCCACCACATCGACGATCCGTCCCCCCGCCGAAGCCGGGTTGCGAAGTAGATACTCGAGCGCCATCCTTAAAACATCGGTATGGTCATTTGTTCCGGTAAGCTGATGCAGCAGAACAATTTGCCCGCTCAACGTCGCCCGCCCCCGGAAAACTACAATCTTCTCCCCGGCAATCCTTTGCAGGACTTCGTATTTTGCGGAACCGTCCACTGTGTCTTCATCATGACATCTGAAGATCCGCTCTTCAACTTGTATAATTGGGAAGCTGTGCCGAATTCCCGCTCGAATTCCCGTTGGATCAGCCCTGCCCGGCAATTGTCCCGCTTGGTGTGGTCGGAAGGAATGTATCTCGGGCCGCATCATTTTCAGGCGCAAGGCGCCTATTTCGAAAACGCCATTCACTTCTCTGGCGCAGCGTTATGGTTCGAGCCTTACGGTTTTCTGGCCTGCGAGCTCGACGCCGAGGCGCTGCGAAACGGAACAGCCGCGCTGGTCCACGCCCGTGGGATCTTCCCGGACGGCATGGCGTTTCAGATGCCGGAGTGCGATCCCCTTCCGCCCGCACGTGCCATTGCGGACTTGATTCCGCCCACCCGCGATCGCGTCACGTTATCGCTAGCCGTGCCCGCCTACAAACCCACTGGAGTAAATGTCGCTCTGAACGGCGACGACCTCACCTACGGCGCCCGCTTCATCGCCGAAGAACGGAAGGTCTACGACGAAAATACCGGCCAGGACGAGAAGCCAGTCCGCTTCGGACGCAAGAACATGCGGATTATTCTGGACACTGAGCCCTCCGACGGCCTGACCACCTTGCCGTTGGCCCGCGTCCTGCGCGACGGCGCCGGCCATTTCATTTACGATGAGCGCTTCATCTGCCCGTGCGTACAAATCAGCGCTAGCGAGCGTTTGATGACCCTCGCCCGCCGGCTGGTCGAAATTCTGAACGAGAAAAGCATGGCTCTCTCCGCTGCCGGAGCGGCACGCCGGTTTACCGCGGGAATGTCGGCGCAACAGGTCGCGTCTTTCTGGTTCTTGCACGCGCTCGATTCGGCTCTCGCGCCGCTCCGTCACATTTGCTTCTCGCGGCATGGCCATCCTGAACAACTCTACAGCGAACTCCTGCGCCTGGGAGGCGCGTTGTGCACCTTTGGCCTCGATTCCAGCCCGGCCTCCCTGCCGCTCTATAATCATCTGAGCCTGGAAGAGTCTTTCGAGGATATCGATCGTCACATCCGCGAACATCTGGAAATGTTGGCGCCGTCGAATTGTATTTCGATCGCCTTGAAGCCGGCCGCTAAGTACTTCCACCAAGGCCCCCTCACGGATGCCCGCTGTCTGGGCCGCTCGCGCTGGATCTTCGGAATCAGTTCCCCCCTGGGTGAAGCCAGCCTGATCAGCGACACCTCTCGACTGGTCAAAGTCTGCTCGGCGCGTTTCGTCGGCGAGTTAGTCAAGCGTGCGTTGCCCGGCCTCACGCTCACGCATCTGTCGGTACCGCCGTCGGCGATCTCTCCCAAAGTCACTACCCAGTATTTTGCGGTCACCAAGAGTGGACCGTGCTGGGACCATATCGTGGAAACTAAAGAGGTCGGCATTTATGTCCCCGGGGACATCCCGAATGCGGAAGTTGAACTTCTGGTAGTCTTGGATACTTAGGCAGGACAATGGGGGATGCCGCAATCTCGCAGCCGGGCGGAGCCGCGTTATGGCGGCGTACCGACAACGTTGCGATGCTGTTTCAAGAAGCGCTCACCGTAGTGGTGCGCCTGCGATCCAATCGCCAATCCGTCGGTGATCCCCAGGCCTTTCGCACTCAAATTGCGACCGCGCTCAACGTCGCCGGCCAGGAGTCGCTTCGCCGGGGGTACGCTCCCGAAGACGTCCGGGCCGCGACCTTTGCGATCGTCGCTTTCCTGGACGAGTCAATTTTGAATTCCCACAATCCGGCGTTTGGCGATTGGGTGCGCAAGCCGCTGCAGCAGGAGCTGTTTGGTGTCGACGTAGCCGGCGAAATCTACTTTCGGAACGTCGACCATTTGCTCGGCCGTGGCGATTCCCAGGAGCTGGCCGACGTGCTGGAAATCTATCAACTCTGTCTTCTTCTGGGTTTCCGCGGACGCTACAGTGTGGGCTCGAATGCGGAGTTGCGCAACACGGCGAATTTAATCACCGAGAGGATCAACCGTATCCGGGGCGGCTCTTCAACCTTGCTCTCGCCGTCGTCGACGCCTCCGGCGGAGCCGCCGCGTGCTACCGCCGATCCCTGGGTCCGCCGTTTGCTTTGGAGCGCGGTGGCTTGCTGCACCCTGGCCGTGATCCTGTTTGTCGTTTTCAAAGTGTCCCTGAATTCAGCTTCTTCGGAGCTGCAATCAGTCATCTCCGCCGGTCGCTTTTAGGTTGTATGCATGGAATTCTCACCTAGAGTCGCGCGGGCGTTGGGGGCCCTGGTCCTCTGGCTCACCCTGGCCTGGTTCCTGGGAACCTGGCTGCATTTGCACGGTTCGAATCTGTGGATTCTCCGCGGCGGCTTGGCTCTCCTCGGTCTGGCGGGTTTCGCCGGATATCTATGGCTGGGATCTCGCGCCGGATCCGGACCGGTTGGCGGAGCTCAGGGCGGCGAGGTGGATCTACTGCTGCGCGAAGCCGATGGCCGTCTGCAAGCCTCCAGTCTGGGGCGAACCGCCAAAGTCGCAGCCCTGCCGGCCATTTTCTTACTGGGCGATTCAGGAACGGCCAAGACCAGCACGGTGCTGCATTCCGGCCTGGAACCGGAATTGTTAGCCGGCCAAGCCTATTATGGCGACGCGATCGCTCCCACGCGTTCGCTCAATCTCTGGTTCGCCCGGCAATGGCTTCTGATCGATCCAGCGGGCGGTCTGCTCTCCGACGCCGCGACGCGCCAGGGACTTATCCGCAGGCTCGCTCCCCTAAAACTCGGCTCGGTGTTCGGAGGTTCGGGCGAAGTTCCGCGCGCTGCCGTGGTCTGCATCGATTGTGAAAGCCTGCTGGCCCCTGGCGCTGCTGAAGCGATGACTGCCCGGGCTCGTAGTCTGCGTGAAACATTAGGCGAGATCTCCCATGTGCTGGGCATTCGCCTGCCGGTCTACGTTCTCTTTACCAAAATGGATCGGCTCGCGCACTTCTTCGAATACGTCGGCAGTCTGACTGAAGAGGAAGCCGCCCAGGTTTTTGGCGTGACGCTTCCCATGGCGGCCGAGACAAGAACCGGTGTGTATGCTGAGCAGGAGACTAAGCGTCTCAACGAGGTTTTCGCGAATCTCACCTTCTCGCTGTGCGATCACCGGTCCCATTTCCTGGCGCGCGAGCATGATGCCGCGAAGCTCCCCGCCATATACGAATTTCCACGCGAGTTTCGGAAGATGCGCGCCGTGCTGGTTCAATTCCTGGTCGATCTCTGTCGTCCCAGCCAGCTCCGCACCAACCCGTTCTTGCGCGGCTTATATTTCACCGGCGTTCGGCCAGTGACGCTGAGCGATGTCGCTCCCGCCGCAGCCGCGCCCCAGCCCCAGCAGCATGCGTTCGATGCCGATGCTACGCGGCTCTTCGTCGCCGGGGTACACGCCGCGCCTCAGCCGGAAGTTCAGCAAGCTCCCAACGTCCGCCGTGTTCCGCAGTGGGTTTTTCTCAGCCATCTCTTTCCGGATGTGATCCTGCGCGATTATTCCGCGCTCGGCTCCAGCAGCGCCAGCGTCAAGTTGAATGTCTGGCGGCGTGTTCTTCTGGCCACGGCCGGCCTGCTGGGTCTGCTCTTCGCAACAATCTGGATCGTGTCCTTTGCGGGCAATCACGCTCTTGAGAGCGCCGCAGTGAGTGCCTCTCGCGCCGCCCAGAACCAAGATGTGGCTCCCGACCAGTTGGCTTCCGCCGAGAGTCTCCGCCGTCTGGATGCCGTGCGCCAATCCCTGGCCGAAGTTTCCGATTACCAGCGTGATGGCCATCCGCTGCATCTCGGTTGGGGACTGTTCGTCGGCGACCAGCTCTATGATCCGCTGTATCGCATCTACTTCGGACTGTTCCGCCGGCTGCTTCTCGCCCCGACGCAAAATAACATGGTCGATCTCCTGGTCCGTCCCCCCGCCACCCAGGACCGCACTTACGTTTATAAGGCTCTCAAAGCCTATCTGATCACTACCTCGAACCACGAAAAAAGCACCATCGATTTTCTACCGCCGGTTCTCGCGGTTCACTGGCTCAAGGGCCGCCCGATCGATACAAACCGCTCGGCGCTGGCCGACCAGCAATTTTCTTTTTATAGCGAGGAGTTGCGTCTCAAGAACCCCTATCCCAATTACGCGACTCCCGATGACACAGCTGTGCAAGCATCCCGCGCTTTTCTAAAAAGCTCCGCCACCATCGAGCCGGCCTATCAAGCCATGCTCGCCCAGGCGAACATGCAAAATCCCACGTTCGTTTTCAATAAACAATTTCCCGGTAGCGCCGATGTGGTTGTGAATTCCTACCCCGTTCCCGGCGCCTTCACCAAACCGGGCTGGGCCTACATGCAAAAAGCGATTCAAAATCCCCGCGAGTACTTTAGCGGCGAGGCGTGGGTGCTCGGTCCCGACACTTTCAAAAACCTGGACCCGGCCAAGATGCAGCAGCAACTGCAGGATCGCTATCGTACCGACTTCGTAAAAACCTGGCGGGAGTTTCTGCGCGCCAGCCGCGTCGCCGGATACGCCAGCATACCGGATGCAGTCACCAAACTTGGCAAACTCACCGGCAATCAGTCGCCGCTTTTGTCACTCTTATGCGTCGTGTCCGAGAATACCGCGGTGGATGCCAAACCGATTGCCGATTTATTCCAGCCTCCACAACAAGTCGATCCCAACCCTTGTCATGAGCACCTGGCGGCGGCATCGAACGCGGGTTACATGGACGGTCTGAGTAAGCTGTACACTTCCCTGCAGACGCTGGTGCAGGATCAGTCTAACGATGCGGCCCGCAATGATACTCTCACCAATGCCCTGAGCGCCGACGCTCAAGTGCGGCAGATGGCGCGCAATTTCCCGGTGGACAAAGAGGGCGCGGTCGATTCGACAACACAAACGCTGTTGGAAGATCCGATCAAGCACATACAGGAACTCATCGCCGGAGTGCCGGCGCAAGTAGCCAACGGGAAGGCCAGCGCCTTCTGCGTCCAGTTCCGGGCGTTGATGGCGAAATATCCATTCCACGGCACTCCCGATGGCCCCAACGCGACCGCGCAGGAGATCGCGGATGTGTTTAAGCCCAAGGACGGGTCCCTGTGGAAGCTGTATCAGGACGTTCTGCCAAAGTTTCTGGTCTTACAAGGCTCCGAATATGTAGCCAAACCAGGTACTCCCGCGGCCACGCCCGCTTTCGTTAGCTTTTTCAATCGCGCCGCTGGAGCCTCTGCCGCGTTTTTCCCGAACAATGCAGACAAACCACAGCTTTCATTTGGCGTCAAGGCCAATCCTACCGAAGACGTTCAGGCCGTCACATTATCGATTGGGGATCAAACTCTGCATTACACGGGTGGATCGAGCACGCTTCAACCATTCACATGGGCAGGTACGGACCCCAAGGAGATGGTTAAGCTGAGAGTGAAGTTCAACGGTGGCACCGAATTCGACTTCCCCGGTTCCACAGGTACTTGGGCTGTGTTTCAATTCTTCTCACGCTCCGAACATTGGCAGACGTCCGGCTCAACGAGCACCATGGACTGGACCCTACGCTCCGGCAACGATCCCGTTACTGTTCCCAAGACCGGCCACCCGGCCACCGTCAGCCTGGCGCTGGATATGGCGCCGGATATTCTCAAGCCCGGCTACTTCTCCAACTTGACCTGCGTTGCGCAGGCGGTCCACTGATTCCGCGCCCCGGGCGGCCTTGGCATCGAGCGCGAAAAGCGCTAAAGTATTCCCGAATCACTATCAAGGAGACTTTATGCCATGGGTTACTGTGTCTTGCCCTGACGGCCCCTACGAAATTGATGTTGACGGCGTAGCGAGACTGATACGCTCGTATGCCTACGCGAAAGCGCTCAGCGAAAATAGCGATATAGAGACTGAGTCCCACATCATCGGCCCTGACCTGGAGACCGTCCGGACCGATTGGGACCAGGTCACCAAGCAACGCGATCACGTTGCATCCGTGACCGCCAACGAGTTTTACCTTCGCATGTCAACTGGCTGGAAGGGCAAACAGGGCATCGATTATCTGGAGGATCTGCTCGACCAGCGCGACAACTTCAACGATTCAGTCCATGAGTTGCAGAAGACGGCCAGCAAACATACGATGGCCAACATCCAAACATCGGTCGATTGAGGAAAGACCGGTGAGGAAGTGGCTACCTTTATCCGCGATGCGGCGGCCGAGACCGAGCTTGCGCTGGTCACCGGCGGCGCGAGCCTGCCTGAAGCTGCAGTCGGAATCGGCCTCGGATCGGTGATGAAGGGCGCTTTCAAATGGCAAGACACCAAGAGCATCGGACAAGGTGTCGCCGAGGGCTCCATTGAATTGGTTATGAACGTCTTCACTTTTGGAGTTATCAGCAAACTTCCGAATCGTGCCGACAGGGTGATTCTCGGCTTGTGTTTCGGCGCCGTGAAGGGCGCGATCAAGACTGGACCAAGCGCCTACTTGAGTCCCGAAGATGTTGCCAAGGGCAAGAGGGTCTCCCCCGCGGAATTGCTCTTGCCTGCCGGAGCAAACATCCCGAGCGGCATCGCGAGAGACTTGGTTAGAACCATATCCGAAGACCAGCGCTGGGTGGTGCCCGCCACAGTCGTCCTCAAGTTGTCTCTGCGTTATGGAGCTTCGGCACTCGCCAAGTCAGCGGCAGCGCCTGGCCCGGGCAGATCGGTTACGCCCAATCTGGTGGCAACCGGCCGCACAGCTTTGAACTGCACCATTTCAGGCAACTTTATCGATTGCGCGAAACCGTCGGAAGATTTCGTGCTGAACTCGGCTTTGCGGCCGCAATTCTCCCGATGATCCCATGGAAGCTATTTCCCGACCAGGTGCGTGATGTCCTTCTCGTTGTCGATGCAGTAGTAATCGAAAAACTCGGTGTTCAGAACGATCGTCTGGACCAGGTTCACGGTCCAAGGCTTTGTGTATGCCTTGGGATCGTCAACCGTCAATTCGATCTCCAGTCTTCCGTAATTCGGGCGGCGAAATCTTTCGGTAATCTTTGCGGCATCGGTGAGCGGATTCCCGGAACGATCGAGCCACTCCCCATCGCGTATTCCGTTAGTTTGCACAACCAAGGTGTCTCCCTCCCACTTCCCCGTCGAGAATCCGTTGAACGTGGGATCCGGATCGGCGGGAAGGGGCCGTCCATCGGTGAAGATCTGACGAAATTCGACGTTGCGCTCGTTCAGGATCACCATCAAACCTGGCGTTTGGATGATCTTCTTGAATAGAGCAGTCGTGTGCAGCTTGACGAGCCCTGTCGGCATGCAATGTGATCCTGGATCGTCCTTATCGTTCTCGGCCATGCGGGCCTTTCTGAGATCCGCCGCCCACTTCTGATACGGCAGACCGCCTTTTAGCGACCAGCCAATGTTCCCGAACTCCTGCGGCATCTGAAAATCGGCGCAGCCTTCGGGCGGACACGGCTTGTTCTTCAGCGGCTCCCACATTCCGGAGAGATCCGGCTTGCCATCGGCCGTCTTCGGCACGGGCGCAGCCAGATCCGGCTGGCCTTTGGAATTTGTGGGGACCCCGGCCGTGGGATAGTTCAACCACTGCGCCAGAACGGGTGTCGAGATCACAAACAAGACCGCTGCCACTCGCATTGCTTCCCTCCAGACTGGTCTTCTCCAGACTTGGCCTGATTATCTCAAAACGTCGCTGGACATCGTTTACGCCATTGCCGCCGAGCCTGGATTGGAATCCTCCTTACGGCGTCGATGGCGGCAACGCCCGGCGTTTCGTGGCCCGTTCAAACGCGTACGCGAGCTCGATCAGTTTGGGTTCGCTGCATGCCATGCCGGTGAAACTGACGCCGAACGGCTGCGGTTTGGCATCGAAGCC
>DATHOT010000170.1:0-6217 GCA_035484655.1 Bryobacteraceae bacterium
TTATGGAGAGCGGTCGCCTTATGAGAAGGCGGTCCGTTGGAGGCGGGATACCAAAACACCGGAGACCGGTTCCAGTTTCACGCCGCTCGCGGATTCCGTCGGCACCATCACTCCTTCGTCGCTGCATTACGAGCGGCATCACGCAGGGATACCGACGATCGATCCGGCCAAGCATCGGCTGGTGATCCACGGCATGGTGGACCGGCCGCTTTCTTTAACCGTGGCCGAGATCAAGCGCTTGCCATCGGTGTCTCGGACGCTAGTGCTCGAATGCGGCGGCAACAGTGGATCGGAATGGGCGGCCAAGAACGGGCCCGACGTCCAGCGCAGTTACGGTCTGGCCAGTTGCAGCGAATGGACCGGTGTCCCGCTGTCACTTCTCCTCACCGAAGCTGGGGCCCAGCACGGGGCGGCGTGGGTGATCGCCGAAGGCGCCGACGCCTGCCGGATGGAGCGCAGCATCCGGATTGCGAAAGCCATGGACGATATCCTGCTCGCGTACGGACAGAACGGCGAAGCGCTGCGTCCCGCGCAAGGATATCCGCTGCGGCTGATTATTCCCGGCTGGGAAGGAAACTCAAATGTGAAGTGGCTGCACAGTCTGAAGCTGACCGATCAGGCTTATATGGCTCGGGACGAAACCGCAAAGTATACGGACTTGATGCCGGATGGCACAGCGCGTATCTTTACGATGCAAATGGAAGCGAAGTCGGTGATCACGTTTCCATCGGGCGGGCAGACGTTGCCGGGCGCGGGGCTTTATGAGCTGACCGGTCTGGCGTGGTCCGGACGCGGAAGGATCGAGCGCGTCGACATTACGACCGACGGCGGGCATAGTTGGGTGAAAGCGCAATTGCAAGAACCGCGCCTTCCCATCGCGTTTACGCGCTTCCGGCTGCCTTGGCGTTTTGACGGCCGCGAAGCTGTGATCGCGTCGCGCGCTGTCGACGAAACCGGATACGTCCAGCCCACGCGCGAAGCTCTGATCGCCGCACGCGGCATGAATTCGGCTTATCACTTCAACGGGATCAAGCTTTGGAAAGTGCAAGCCGACGGAACGGTGACCAATGTGGAAGCTTAGCGCGTTGACGCTGGCGGGCGCCTTCATGCTGGCCGCCCAGTCGCCCAAATACGGCGTAGGACGGGCGCCCACGGAAGACCAGATGCGCGGGTTGGGAACGGCGATTGCGCCGGATGGAACGGGGTTGCCGGCAGGCTCGGGGACGGTGGCGGCAGGTCGCGAGATTTTCGCGGCGAAGTGTGCCAAATGCCATGGGGAAAAGGCGCAAGGAGACGTGGGGCCGGCGCTGGTCGGTGGACAAGGCACGCTGAACACCGCGAAGCCCCTCAAAACAGTGGGCAGTTATTGGCCCTATGCGACAACAGTGTGGGATTACGTCAATCGGGCGATGCCCTTCGATCAGCCCGGTCTGCTGAAGCCGCCGGAAGTATACGCGGTGGTGGCGTACATTCTGAATCTCAACGGCATCGTCGCAAACGATCAGGTGATGGATGCCAAGAGTCTGCCGAAGGTGAAGATGCCGAATCGCAACGGCTTCGTGGCGGATCCGCGGCCGGATGTGGGAAAAAAGACGAAGAGTCAGTAGAACGAGGTTCACAGCGTGGACAAGTCTGAAAAGCCCCCGTTCGATCGTCGCGGTTTTTTGAAAGGCGCAGCGGCCGGTGCAGCAGCGTTTGTAGCGAAACCAACCGTCGCAACGGCACAGCAGATCCGCGCGGCAGCCCCGGTTGCGAACGCAGACGAAGCCGGCGCACCGGCACCCACGGTCGAGAGCCGCGCCATCGATCGTCCTGGCTCCGACTTCATGGTCGATGTCCTGAAATCGCTCGGCTTCGAGTACGCCTGCGCGAATCCCGGCGCGTCTTTTGCGGGACTCCATGAATCGCTGATCAACTACAGCCAAAATAAAGACCCCGAGTTCATTACCTGCATGCATGAGGAGTCTTCGGTCGCGATGGCGCACGGCTACGCGAAGATCGAAGGCAAGCCATTGCTCGCCCTGGCGCATGGAACGGTCGGACTGCAGCACGCGACCATGGCGATCTACAACGCCTGGTGCGATCGCGTGCCCGTGATTATTATTCTGGGCAATAGCCTGAACGCCACCGAGCGCGGCGGCGAGATCGGCTGGCTGCACAGCGTGCAGGACGCCTCCTCGATGGTTCGTGATTTCACCAAGTGGGACGACACGCCGGTATCGCTCCAGCATTTCGCCGAGTCGGCTGTAAGAGCGTACAAGATCGCGATGACCCCGCCGATGGCGCCGGTCGTGTTGGTGGCCGACACCGAGCTGCAGGAGAAAGCCATTCCTGCCGGACTCGACTTACGCATACCGAAACTATCTTTGTCCACGCCTCCTTCGGGGGATTCGGGCGCCGTCGCGGAAGCAGCGAAGCTTCTGCTGGCTGCGGAAAATCCGCTGATCGTGGCCGGACGCGCCGCGCGCACGCCGCAAGGGCTGAAGCTTGTGATCGAGTTGGCTGAAACATTGCAGGCCGGCGTGGTCGATCAATATCTGCGCATGAATTTCCCGTCTCGTCACCCGCTCAATCAAAGCCTGCGCACGCGCGACGGCCGGGTGACGAGTCCAGCCGTGTACACCGATTCCGATGTGATCCTGGGCCTGGAAGTCAGCGATTTCTACGATACGCTTCGGCCGGTGAGGCAAAAGAAAAATGTCAAGCTGATCAGCATCAACGGCGGTGACCTATACATCAAGAGCAATTATCAGAATTTCCAGCGTTACACCGAAGTGGATCTCTCGATTGCCGCCGATTCCGAAGCCACGCTGCCCGCGCTGATCGAGGCTTGCAAGCGTTTGATTACCGATGATCGCAAGCGAGCTTTCGAAGCGCGTGGGATTAAACTCGCGGAATCGAGCCGGAAGGCGCTGGAGGACACTCGCGTAGCGGCGTCCTATGGTTGGGATGCGAGCCCAATCACCACCGCGCGCGTCAGCGCGGAGCTGGGTGCGCAGATCAAGAACGAAGACTGGTCGCTGGTCTCCGAGGCGCTCTTCTTCAGCAACTGGCCGCTGCGGTTGTGGGACGTGAATAAGCATTATCAGTACATCGGCGGCAAGGGCGGCGGTGGAATTGGCTACGGTGCGCCGGCTGCGTTGGGCGCGGCGCTGGCCAATAAGAAACATGGACGGCTCACCGTGAGTATCCAGACTGACGGCGACCTCTGTTACGCGCCCGGAATCCTTTGGACCGCCGCCCATCACCGGATCCCGCTGTTGAGCATCATGCACAACAATCGCGCGTATCACCAGGAAATCATGGGTGTCCAGAGCCTGGCCGCACGGCGCAATCGCGGCATCGACCGCGCCTACATCGGCACCACGATCAGCGATCCGAATATCGATTTCGCAAAGTTAGCACAAGGCTTTGGCATCCACGCCGAAGGTCCGATTTCCGATCCCAAAGATCTTGGCCCCGCCATCGCACGCGCCATCAATGTGGTCAAGCGCGGCGAACCGGCGTTGGTGGATGTCGTCACACAGCCGCGCTAAATTTCGATCATCGGAGCAAGACATTGAACTTGAAATCCAATACAATCTTCATCACTGGCGGCGGATCCGGCATCGGCAAAGGTCTGGCCGAGGCCTTCCACAAACTCGGCAACCAGGTGATCATCGCCGGCCGCCGTGAGCAGGCGCTCAAGAAAATGTGCGGCGCCCATGCGGGCATGCGCTATTACGTACTGGATGTGACGGATCTTTATTCGATACGGAGCGTGGCAGGGAAGGTCATCGCCGATTTCCCGAAACTGAATTGCGTAATCAACAATGCGGGCGTGCAGAAGTATGTCGATTTTTCGGGCGCCAAGCCGCTGGATGACACCGCGCTGCTCTCGGAACTGAATACCAACGTCCTCGGCTTGATAAGGGTGAGCGCCGAATTCCTCCCGCACCTGAGGAAGCAAGATCACGCAACGCTGGTGAATGTTTCGTCCGGGCTGGCCTTTGTCCCGATGGCCCGTTTTCCCGTCTATTGCGCAACCAAAGCCGCGGTGCACTCGTTCTCTGTTTCTCTTCGCCAGCAACTCAAAGATTCTGGCGTGAAGGTGCTGGAGCTGATCCCTCCGTACGTCGATACCGAGCTGGGTGGAGGCTCGAAGACGCGGCCGAGTGGTGCTCCGGTTCCTATGCCGCTCGATCAGTTTATTAGCGAAACGATGGAGGGGCTGGCTCGAGATTTGGACGAGATTGCGATCGGGCCGGCTAAAAACCTGGTGGCGGCCACCGCGACTGAGTCGTTCAAGAAAACCTTCGCCGGAATGAATCGGTGAATTTTAATTCCCGGCTTCGATCTTGAGCTCCGTACCATTCGCGACGATCTTGCTGATCCGCAGTGTCCGCACGCCGCTTTGCGCGCGATAGCCGGTGATCGTGACTTCGTCGCCGGCCTCCACTGAAGTCGCGGTCCATCCTTTCGAAGCCAGACGGGCCGCACTGGTAAGTTCACCTTGCCAACTTTGCACCTGGCTCTGATCGTCCTTCACGTCGAAATCCACGACGCTATGCGGATTGACGAAGTGGAAATCCGTCACCGTTCCCTTAAACGTTACCGTCGTCTTCGATTCAAATGCAGCCCATCCGTGGTGCCCGCTAGCCATACCCGGCATCAATAACAAGCTGGCAGCGAATGCCAGCAACGTCCAACGCATGTTTTTCATTTTTTCTCCTGCGCGGGCCCATCGTCGATCCATCGATCTAGCTCTCGAACGTACTGGCGGCCCTCGAACGTATAGGTCGGAACCGTGACCACCAGGAAGGCCTTGCCAACCAGAGGCTTGCCATTCTTGTCTTTTTCGCTCTTAGCGGTCGCAATCATCCAAGTATCGTAGTTGTTATTCGGGTTGTCGGCAGCAGGCGTAAAGAAACCCGCGTCGCTCACTTTGCCGACGAAATCCGTACTGCTGCCTTCCTTTGCGTAAAAAATTTCCATGGACCACGTCACATCGACCGGACCCAGCTCTACATCGTCGGCGGTGTGGGCTCTGCCGTCCGGGCCCCGATAATATCCGATGGCCTCGAACTGCTGGTAGCCCCGGGCGCGTGTTTGGCTTCCGAACGCCGCCAGCGCCGAGTCGGGCGTCACTTTGACATAGTCGACGCGATCGTAGATGGCGATCGCATTCGAGATAACGGAACCCCGAAAGGCGATTTCGCGGCTGCCGAGCGGTGCATCGGCCGCGACGTCCACTTCCGCGACCACCTCGCTCGGAGCGCGTGAAACAATGCGGCGCACGCTCACGCCAGGGCCAAAGTTCAGATCCGAGGAACTAACCTGCGCCGGAACATTGTCGGCGACCAGGCGAATGCGATTGGTCAGGGAACCCGTCTTCAGCGACGATCGATCCACTGCCAATAACGTTACGTCAGAAGAGGCCCGCCGCAGTTTCACATCGATGCCGAATTCCTGGTACTGCCCCCAGAACCAGCGCCCCTCGGCTGTGGACTGATCCGGCGCGATCCACATCACTTCACGCGCGTCGCTCGACAGGTCGTCGGGAGTGGAAGCCGCGGGAGCGCTTCCCTTGGAACGTCCGCGCCACGCATAGCCGGCATATACCACGCCACGGCCCGAGCGGACGATCTGGGATCCATCCTTGACGGACGTAAGATGCACGCTGGTGTTGAACTCGTCTTCGCCGGCGGGATCGATTTTCATTTCACCGTAGTATTTGCCTCGGCCTGGAACGTAGGCGCTCACGAGCCAGCGGCCGGTCAGGTTCGGCGCGTGCGCACGGGCGCTCCACGCCGTCCATTCGGGGGTGTGAAGCGGGGCGGACTTAGCGAGAAAAGCGACGGCTTCCGGGTTTGGCTGAGCCTTGTACCGGGTTAGATGGGTATCAGAGAGCTGCTTCCAATCGTCGAGCGAACGCCGCCACGAAAGCGGCCGGGCCAGAGCATGACACTTGGCGCACGTGCCACGCAGGTTCTCATTCGCCATTTTGGTTTCGTCATGAATCCGGCGCTCGGCGTCGTACATCACGGTCCTCGCTTCCTCGGGCGCCAAGCCATGGTTCGCGCTGAGATATTTGATCATCGACCGCGCCTCTGGCGGCGTAAGCATGACGCCATTCAGAAGGATCATCCGTTTGAGCACCTCTTGCCAGCCTTCCGGCGTTGTGCGCTCCCAGGAGATTTGCTGCATGATGCCGCGCTCGTCACTGGCGTGACAGCTG
>DATHOT010000171.1:0-10489 GCA_035484655.1 Bryobacteraceae bacterium
CCGGCGAGTTCACTGCCGCCGAAATGCGGAAGCTCTCGGGGGCGATGTTGCGCGCGCTCAAGCCCAAAGGCGTTCGGAGCATTGTCATAGCGCTGGAGGAGCCGTTTCGCTCCGACGATTTCGCCGCCGCCGCCGTGGAGGGAGCGCTACTCGGCGATATGGAGGCAAATCGTTACAAGACCGATCCGAAAAAGAATGAGAAGCAGGTAGCGTCGTTTGCCGTACTGGGCGGTTCGCAGGCGGCGGTGGATCGCGGCCGCATTCTGGCGGAGGCGCAGAACTTCACCCGTGACCTTGCCAACGAACCGGCCAACTTGCTGACCCCTACTGGTCTGGCGGAGAGCGCACGCAAGATGGCAGCGGACTACAGTCTGGAATGCGAGATCCTCGATCAGGACCGCATGCGCCAGCTCGGCATGGGCGCGCTGTTGGGAGTGGCGCAAGGCAGCGCCGAACCTCCCGCCATGATCATTCTGCGCTATAAGCCGGCGGCTAAGCCGTCCTCCAAAGATCACCTCGGTCTGGTGGGGAAGGGCGTCACCTTCGACACCGGCGGCATTTCCATCAAGCCGGCCGAGCACATGGATCAGATGAGATACGACATGGCCGGCGGCGCAGCCATGCTGGGTGCGATGCGCGCCATCGCGCAACTCAAACCCGCGATCCCGGTGACGGCCATCATCCCCACCGTCGAGAACATGCCGGGCAGCCGCGCGCAACGGCCTGGCGATATCGTCACGTCCCTATCCGGCAAGACGGTCGAAGTGCTGAATACCGACGCCGAAGGCCGTATGATTTTGATCGACGCGCTCACCTATGCCCAGCGGCTTGGGTGCACGCATTTGATTGATGCCGCCACGCTCACCGGCTCCATCGTGGTCGCGCTCGGGTTCGTCAACATCGGCGCCTTCACCAATAACCAGGCGTTTCTCGACAAACTGATGGCAGCGGCGAAAGCCGAGGGCGAAAAAATGTGGCAGATGCCGATCGACGAAGAATATAAAGAGGCGCTGAAGAGCGATTTCGCCGATCTTCACAATATTGGCGGACGTCCCGGCGGATCGGTTACGGCAGCGATGTTTCTCAAGGATTTCGTAAACGATCTACCTTGGGTGCATCTGGATATCGCCGGAACTGCGTGGCTGGAGGAGACCAAGCCCTATATGGCAAAGGGCGCGTCTGGCGTTGGCGTGAGGACCTTCGTGCGTCTGGCCCAGAATTGGTAGCTTTTACTTGCCAATAGTGCTGTCGAAGGCCTGGAGCACCTGCCCCGGTCGCGCACGAACTCTCAGATCGTCGGTGAGATTCTCCCAGCGAACTGTTCCGTTGGCGTCGATCAGGATTTCGGCCGGGCGAGCAATGTCATGACCGTCTTCGGCGCCTTTGGGATGCAACAGCCCATAGCGCTTTATTACCTCTGCGTTCGGATCGGATAGCACCGGAAATGTGTAGCCCTTCGCCTGGCTCAGCTTCTGCGAGTCTGTGGTTGAGTCGACACTGATGGCCGCGATTTCGATGCGGCGCTGCGTGAAGTCGTTCAAGTGCTGCTCGAAACTCCGCAACTCGGAGTTGCAGAATGGTCACCAATAACCTCGATAGAAGATCAGGACCACGGCGCGATTATCCTTCAGTTGATCGGACAAGCTGACCTGTTTTCCGTCCCAGTTCGCGAGGGTGAAATTGGGCGCCGGTTGCCCCACGCGCACCGCTGTTTCCGAAGCCGGGATGGCTTTGGAGATGTAAAAGATCCCGACGCAAAAGAGGGCGAATAGCAACAGGCTGAGCCCTGCCAGGATCGATCCGAGTATTTTGCCGCCATAGATTTGCGGATGCCCGAAGGCCCGTCGCAAGCCGAGCAGGAGTAAAACGCCCCCGGCTAAGAAAAGCAAATAGTTCACCCAGGGGACATCTCGCGTAATGGCGAAGACGGCAAAGATCGGAATGTAGGTGACCAGAGCCAGAAGCACGAGCACGAAGCCTGCCCAAAGGAGAATGTTGTGGCGGCGCTTCATTGGGTGTCGCGATTCAGCTAATATCATATGTCATGACAACTCGTCGCGATGCTCTCGCCGCTGCTCTCGCTCTGGTCGCCGAGGCCGCCGCCAGCGCCCAAACTCAAAAGGGGGCCGATCCGAATGCAGTTTTTGTGCACGACCTTCCCAACTTAACCATGGACGACTGGCAGGTGACGGTCAGCCACGTTCCGTACCCACCGGGACGCGTGGGTCAAACGCACCATCATGCGGGATTTGTTTTGGCGTACGTTCTGGAAGGCTCCGTCGTCACCAAGATCTCAGGCCAGGCCGAGAGGGTTTACAAAACCGGAGAGATGTTTTACGAAGCGCCCGGCGCCACGCACGAGGTTTCGAAGAACGCCAGCAGTACCGAGCCGGCGAAACTTCTGGCGCTGATCTTCGCTAAGAAGGGCGCGACCTTGACAATGCCTGGTCCAGCGACTGACGCGCACTAAGAGGTTGCTGAAAAAGTCTCTCGCAGGTCGGAGACCTGCGCCACGTGCAGAGCTAAGTCATTGACCTGGAGTTGTGGAGCAGGTCCCCGACCTGCCAATGTGAGCTCTTGAAAGACTTTTTCAGCAACCTCCTAATGCGCGGCGGCGTAGATCGTAGTATCCGGATGGAATTCCGACCACGCGAACCAGTACTCAGGTTCGAGGATGAGCGACTGTAGCTGAGTCCCCGCCAGACGGCCCGAGATGCAGCGTCCATACGCATCCCACCGTGAATGCGTTTCGGCATCCGTTAACTCCGTCGCATCCTGGTTCGCGGGCGTGAACTTCAACGCCTTCCCGTTCAGCCGCGCCGAGAATGCAGTGGTAGTATCCGAGCCCGGTTGATGCACGACCAGAACTGGTTCACCGCCGAGCGTATCGTTGATCACTCGCGTCTGGCGGAGCGCGTTCAAGGGGAACGCCTTGTTCGCGCCACCGGCATCCAGGCCGAGGATCATCGTCTTCGGTGCCAGGCGTTTATCCGTGTGCAACACTCCATCCGGCGCCGACCCGCGCTGCGACAGGCCTTCCAACACTCGCTTGTTTGTTTCCGCAACGCGCTCCGCGTAGCCGGGCAGCGGCTTCAGGACCAGCGTATCCGGATGAAGCTTGCGCCACTCGCCCCAGTTGGTCAGCAGGAACGGATACAGCTTTACGTGCTCGCCCTTCATAGGCCCTGAAATCGCTTCCAGGCTGGACTGCTGCCAGCGGCTGCCGGTCTCGCGATCGCGGAACACTTCATTGCCGCCGATTACACCGGCATTTTCGAAATGCAGTTGCTTGCCCTGCGCTTCGGCCCTAAACACGAGGGCCGTGTTGCAGTAGCTTCACCAGGTGACCGCGATCGGACCGGCCGCGAGCTGGTCCTCAACCAGACCATGCTGGGCCAGGATTCCAGCCGGATATGCTTTGGCGATCTTGCCATCGGTCACGCCAATCAGGCGATCGCGGTCGGTCATGAACGTAACCTCGGATGCTGGGATGAATTCGGCATGTTCGATGGCTTTGTAGGGAAGAGACGGTTTTGTCGAGGTTTGAAATGCGAGGCAAGCGCCCGCCGACAGTAATGCGACGGCCGCGATCCCGCTGGCGTATGAGCGTCTCATGCTCCGCCATTCTATCATTGCGAGCATCGCCTCATTTTCGTTCCGAATCGATCTGCACTAGCTCCTGCGCCGGCGCGCTCTTCTTCTTCACCGGCGTCAACAAAGACCGGGGCAGCTTCGAAAAATAGACCATCCGTTCTACCCACGGCAGGATTCGCCGGACTGTCCGGCCATGCAATAGCAGGCTTCCCGCCACCAGCAAGGGATGCGGAATGGTGGTGCAGCAGCGCGAGCAAATCGCGATCTCACCCGCCCGGCCTTCGACGTGCAGCCTGCGCATGCGCTGCATCTCTTCGGAGTTCCAGATCTCGGGCAGCGGCTGCATCCCAACATTTCCCACCGGCCGGCCGTCCAGCATATAGCTCTGGCAGCAGGGATACACGTCGCCGTTGTGCTTCACATACATCGGCCCGCGCCACAAGTAGTGGCAGGGATGCGTCCAATCTTGAGCAGCGTGCACCGCTTCCGGCTGCAGCAGATTGGTCTCGTCTTCCTTGATGCGAACCTGATCGACGCCCGGGACCGCGCTCCAGAAACGGATGAAGTCGTCCACCTCGCCGGCATTGCGCTGCATCCTTACCATCTGGACCACCACTTGCACTTTGGACCCGCGCTCCTGCTTCATGCGCGCAAACCGCACAAAATTGTCGCGGACTTTTTCGAACTTCGCGCCCTTGCGGTAATACTCGTAGGACTCCTTGGTCGCGCCGTCGAAACTCAGCGTGATGTGTTCGAGCGGCGTATCCAGCAGCCGCGCGCAGGTCTTCTCATCGAAGAAGGTGCCGTTAGTCGATAGCAGGGTCGAGATATTGTGCCGCGCGCAGTATTCGATGCGGTCGAAGATCTGGCGGTCCATGAACGGCTCGCCTAGACCGATCAGCATCATGTGCTCGGCGCTGCGGCCGGACTCCTCCACCAGCCGCGTGAAGATCGCCTCCGTCATGTCTTCTTTGGGCTGCTTGTAGGTTTCACGCGGGCACATCGGGCAGTACAAATTGCATTTGGCGGTGGTTTCGACGATATACTCCACCGGCAGCGCGTTCAACGTCGATTTGCGCCACAGATAGCTCCACAGCAGTTTGGCCCGGTTCCAGGCTCGCATGGCAACAACATCATTGTAGCCGTCTGGCGGAATCCGGCTGCGCGATGGAGGAAGATTGAGTCATGACCATCACGGTCACGGGCGCCACTGGTTTTATTGGCAATCGACTCGTTCATGATCTGCTGCGGGCAGGGCATAGCATTCACGCGCTGGGAAGAGAGCGAAGCGCCGGACTTCCGCAAGCTGTCGGTTTCTCGGAATGGCAATCCACGGAAGGCGAGCCGCCGCCGGAGAGCTTAGCCACGGCCGATGCCATCGTGCACCTGGCGGGCGAGCCGGTGGCACAACGCTGGACTCCCGAGGTGAAGGGACGCATTCGCAGCAGCCGCGTCGATGGAACGCGGAACCTTGTGAATGCGCTCTCCAAGCAATCCCACCAGCCGCGGGTGTTGGTATGCGCCTCCGCCATTGGCTACTATGGGTCGCGCGGCGATGAGGTTCTCACGGAAACGTCGGCTCCGGGCCGTGACTTTCTCTCGCAGGTCGTCGTCGACTGGGAGCAGGCCGCCCGGGAGGCCGAAGCGGTCGGGATTCGCGTGGTTTCGCTGCGATTTGGCGTGGTTCTCGGCAAAGACGGCGGTGCGCTCGCTAAGATGCTGCCACCTTTTCGGCTCGGCCTCGGCGGACGCCTGGCTTCGGGCCAACAGTGGATGTCCTGGATCCATGTCGACGACGTGATCGGCCTGGTCCGTTTCTCGCTCGACAATTCCTCCGCTCGAGGCCCTATGAATGCTACTTCCCCAAACCCGGTCACCAACGCGGAGTTCACCCGCGAACTGGCCGCCGCGGTGCATCGCCCGGCCATTTTTCCAGTTCCGCGATTTGCCTTGAACCTTCTGTTCGGCGAAATGGCCGAAGTCATTCTGGGCAGCCAGCGGGTGCTTCCGAAGGCGACTCAATCCGCCGGTTTTCAGTTCCAGTATCCGGAACTGAGGCCGGCTCTGGTACGTCTCCTTTCCAAATGAAGCTGAGGCACAATAGTAGTATGCGGTACGTCCTAGTTCTTGCCGCCGCGATCGGCCTGGCCGCCGCGGATATGAGCTTGACCGTCGATAAATTGACGGCCTTCATCCGTTCGGCGATTCAGCTCAAGACGCCCGATAAAGACGTCGCAGAGTACCTGCACCACGTCAAGATGGTCGAGAAACTGGATGACCGGATGGTGGAAGAGCTGCAAGGCCAGGGAGCCGGAGCGAAAACTGTTGCAGCCCTGCGCGTGTTAAGTGACGCGTCTTCCACGCTGCCCGTGGCCGCGCCGCCGCCTCCGAAGCCGGTGTACGTGCCTCCTCCGCCGCCAAGCTCGATTGAGCAGGCCAAGATCATCGACGAAGCGCGCGAATACGTGATGAATTACACCAAGAACCTTCCGAACTTCATTTGTGTGCAGGTGACGCGCCGTAGCTTCGATCCCAAGGGCGGAAACAACTGGTACAAGGGCGACACCATCACCACGCGCCTCACCTACGACGGGCAGAAGGAAGATTATCAGGTCATCCTGCATAATGACCAACCGGTGACCAACAAATCCATGGAAGCCTTCGGCGGCACGACTTCCGCGGGTGAATTCGGCACCATGATGAAGGAGATTTTCGAGCCGGAGAGCCGCGCGCGTTTCTCCTGGGAAAAATGGGCGACATTGCGCGGCCGGCGGACGTACGTGTTTGCTTACGACATCGAGCAACAATTCTCGAAGTACCATATTTTGGTCGAAGACAATTTGAACATTGTCCCGGCTTATCGCGGCCTGGTCTACATCGATCAGGACACCAAGATGGTGACCAAGCTCACGCTGGATCCTTACAACCTTCCGGAGACGTTTCCGGTACGAGACTCCCACCAATCACTAGACTATGATTTCGAAGTCATTGCCGATGTCAAGTACCTGCTACCGCTGAAAGCCGTCCTCACGGTTAACCGGTCGCGATATGGCTCAAAGAACGAGACGGAGTTCCGCCTGTATCGCAAGTTCGAAACCGGCAGCACGATCAAGTTCGAGACACCCGACGCGCTGCCCGACGACGCGACTAAAGAGAAGCCTCCGGAAGACAAGACTCAGAAAAAACAATAATTCCGGGATCCGTTCGCGGATCTGACCCCGATTTTTCTAAACGCCGCTTGCGCTTCTCCCTGCTTCCTTGTACCGAAGCGGATCGCCTCGAAAAACACATTCTGTTAATTGACAAACTGTTTACACGTTATTTCGTGCCTACCTCATCTAACGTGATGTGCGGGCTGCTTTAGAGCGCGCCGACGAATAAAATCCTCATCTGTTATGAGAAAAGGAACTATATTCATGAAAAAAGAAACTACTGTGTTACCTGTGTTCGATGATGTTCAGGCCAACTGGCAGCGTGTCGTCCGAAGGCGCTCGTTCCTGAAGGGCATTGGCACCGCTGGCGCGATAGCGCTGCCGGCCGGCAAGGTGTTCGCCCAGCAGGACAACAAGCTTTCCAAGGGCGATGCCGCCCTACTGCGGTTTGCCGCGGCGATCGAATTTGTCGAGGCTGATCTGTGGCAGCAATACAACGAACTCGGCGGACAGGTCGACCATAATGACAATCCCAATCCAGGGAACCCGGCTTACGTCGCGGCGCTTCAAAACCTGGACTCGGACATGCCGCAGTATATCTCCGACAACACCGATGACGAGATCAGCCATCGGGACTTCCTCAACGCCTATTTGAAGTCAAAAGGAGCGCAGCCCATCGACTTCACGCAGTTTGAAACTCTTCAGCCCACAAAAGCGGCGGGAGCCCTTGGCGGCGGACGCCTCACCAACTTGCAAACGCTCAGTGTGGACACCAGTTGGTATTTCCGCTACCGCAGCACGCAGAATCCAGACTTGGGAGCGCAGTTTCCGCAGCTCCTGAATATAGTCAATCAGCCCGCCATTCCTTTGCAGGACAATAACGCGCAATCCACTATCCAGGCGATCGCCAACGTTGCCTCTATTCATTTCGCTTTCATCGAACAAGGTGGATCGAGCCTTTATCCGATCCTGGCGCTCAAGGCCACCAATCTTGAAGTCCTGCGAATCCTGTTGAGTATCGGAGGAGTGGAAATCGATCACTTTTCGCTCTGGCACGATAAGATGGGCAACGCAGTGGCACAACCGCTGGCCCCCCTTTCCGATCCCGTTACCGGGCTGAGTTTCCCCGATTTCAATAATGCCGCCAACCAGCACAACGCACAGCTCTCCGCCCCGGACCAAAAGGCCGGCAGCCAGATGTTCCAGACCAACCTGATCCTGCCTGAGCCGTGCGAATTCCTAAGTCCGGATCTCCCGGCTTGTTCGATCATCCGGCCGACCTTGTCGCCGAACGGAGGTCCTATGGCCACCGTCCAAGCTTTTATCGCCGACCGCCTGTTCTTTGGTCAGAACCCGCAGTTCCTGGAGCAACTGATGGATCTGGCATCAGAAGCCGAGGCGGTGCGTCGCCAAGCCCAAGACTAGCGGTTTCGTTCCCGGAACCCGCCAGCCTCAGAGTCTCGTAAGTTATCGCTAGCCGGCGGGTTTCAGGGCACGGATGAAAGCGCTCAGAAATTTTCCGTCCACCTGGGGCGCGATAGCATCGACGTCAAGGCCTTCCCCGGCCAGGAAATCCCGCGCGTCTTCTGCCCTGTAAATTCGAGTTGCTTCGAGGTCGATCTGTTCGAAGCCCGCGGCACTCAACTTACTTCGATACTCGTCTTCATCGAGCGCGCCTGCCACGCAGCCCACCCACAGCAGGACGCTCTTGCGGATTTCGGGAAGGATCTCGCCACGCGTGACGACATCGGAGACGGCGAAACGTCCACCCGGCTTCAACACGCGGAAGGCTTCGCGAAGCACGCGGTCTTTATTGCTGGACAGGTTGATTACGCAGTTCGAGATGATGACGTCGACGGAGTTGTCGGGCAGAGGAATGTTTTCAATCTCGCCCCTGAGGAACTCGACATTCTGGACACCGGCTTTGCGCTTATTCTCCTCGGCCAGGGCCAGCATGTCGTCGGTCATGTCGAGGCCGTAGGCTTTGCCGGTCGGTCCGACACGCCGCGCCGATAGAAGAACGTCGATGCCGCCGCCCGATCCGAGGTCGAGGACTGTTTCACCGGGATTCAGCTTCGCCAGCGCAGTCGGGTTTCCGCAGCCGAGCGACGCTTTGACGGCTTCTTCGGGCAACACATCGGTCTGAGCGGAATCGTAGAGATTGCTGGTAATGGGGTCGCAGGAACCTCCGCAGCAGGAGCGGGTTCCGCTGGAAACGCCGCGGGCGGCGCGTCCATATCTTTCTTTGACGACTTCTTTGATGTCTGTTTCCATATTTCTATAATAATCGAACAATGGCCTTTGTCAAGGGGGTTGTCCCGGCGAATTGGTCGGCCCGTAGGATACTGATTTTGCCGGAGCCGGTTGGGCGCCAGCGCTGGAACATCCGCTCGGATACGAAACCGGCGAAGATGCTGATCATCGGGACGCCGCACGCAGCAGCGACGTGGCCTCCGGCCGAGTCATAGCCCACGTACAAATGACTGCGCTGGATGTGGGCGGCGAAGCCGGCGAAAGAGCCGTCCCACATCACGATGCCAGGGCCCGCTCGAGCCACTGCAGTTTCGACGCGAGAGGCTTCTTCGCCTCCGGCACCCTTGTCGATGAGGATTGGTCGCGGCAACTTCCGGAGCAGATCTTCCTCGAAAGGGTCCGGAACAAGCTTTGCAGGATTCTCACCGACGCCGAAACTGACCGTGCTGGCGAACTCCGCGGCATCCAGGCCAGTGCGAATATAAGGCAGAGCATCGGCGACTCCGAATGTTTCCGAAGCCCAGCGGCGCGCGAGAACGGCTAGCGGCTCAGCGCCGTCACCGCCGTACGAGCGGCTCTCGAAGAAGTAATAGTCTTCTTCCGGACAGATCGGGAGAAGCCCCAGCTGCGTGAGGCGGGAGTCCGGATCGATCACAATACTGGCCGGTTTGCAGATGGTTTCCCGTAGCGCAGGCCAAATTGAAAGCCGGTCGTCGAGAGTGCCGCTGCGGCCATAGGCGATGGCGATGTGATTCAAGCGCGGATCGGCCGCGAACAGTTCCCAGGCTTTCTGCGGTCCGACGAAGTAGATCTGGGCGTTCGGGAACTTCTGCTTGGCGGCATCCAGCATGATGCTGGTGATGGCCACGTCGGCGCCCAGCGTGACGCGCGACAGCACGAAGACATTTCGAATTGTTGCAGGATCGCGATCGAACTTCCGCGGCCGGCGCACGCGTGTATATCGTGCCAGCATGTGTTCGGCATGCAAAACGGGAATGCGGCGCGCGATGACCTCAGAGAAGAGATCGGCATAGACCTCGCAAAGACTCGGCTCGAACAGGTCGGCGAGGCGCTCGACCACGACGCGGAACAAAGCGCGGCTGCGGTCTCCTTCGAGCAAATCATCCAGGAGCCGTTCGGGGAAAGGGGCGCCCGCCAGGCAGTGCTCCAGGAGCGTCTGAGCCAAAGAATCAGCAGAGGTATTTTCCAACCAACAGCTCCAGCTTTTTCCGGGTAGCTTCCGGGATAGCCTTGCGATCGGTAATCAACGCGTGGGCGAGCGCAGCTCCACACTTGCATTCGCGCTTGGCCGGCATTCCGGCAACAGTGGTGGCGACCACCTTGCAAGCATGGTCGGCATTCTTGCTCAAGTTGGCGAGAATGTCGGTGACGGTCACGGCGTCGTGCTCTTCGTGCCAGCAATCGTAGTCGGTCACCATGGCGACTGTTACGTAACAGATCTCGGCTTCGCGCGCCAGCTTGGCCTCTTG
>DATHOT010000172.1:0-7250 GCA_035484655.1 Bryobacteraceae bacterium
TCTCGGTATACGGGACTGGAATTCTCGGAGGCGTGACCGTGTAGTTTTGATTCGGCGCGTTGGTGATGATGCCATTCTGCGGAATTACGAAGAACTGCGGAGTCGGAAGACCGGTCGCCATGGATCCGGCCGCGACATAGGAGTTCGGCACAATGTCCTGTTGATTCTGCTTGACCGGTCCCTGCCAGTTCGCGATGTAGCGATAAACGCTACTCATCCCGAATCCGGCTCGAATCACGGTCTTCTCGTTCAGCCGGTAGGCAACTCCAATTCTGGGATAAATATTATGCGGGTAGTTTTTCACGCCGAGGTTCATAGGTGTGTTCCCGAATCCGGCGGCCAACAGACTGTTTGTGTTCGGGTCGTAATTGAATTGTCCGCCGGGAAACTGCGGGTAGGATGCCGGCCAGTACTCCCAACGCGCGCCTAAGTCCAAAGTCAGCTTGGACGAAACTTGCCACTTATCGTGAACGTAAGCCGAGTAGACGTGGTCATCTCGGACAGGTGAGATTCCGGCCAAGTCGCGACCGATCCCGTTCGGCTGGTCGAGCTCGAACGCCGCCAGAGCGTTGGCGTAACCGTTGGGAATTCCGGGAGCGTTAAGCGTGGTTGGGCCAGAATTGAACGTGAAGCGCCCGCGCGGGCTGAATGTCGCGGTTTGCAGCAGGAAATAATTCTCATGGCGCCAGTCGCCGCCCCAGGAGATCACATGCGTACCTTTGGTCTTGGTCCAGTTATTGGCCGCTTCGAAGTTGGTATTCGAGCGCCGCCAAGGCAGGCAGCCGTTAACGCCGAGCATGGGCGTGTCATAGCCATTGACAAAAACCTCCGCCAGCCCCTCGTACCAGAAGCCGCCGATGTTGCCGTTCGGAATTCCGAATTTTTGCGAAAGATTCGTGCCCGTATCGACGTTGGTCGCGTTGTTGCTATTCCGCACCACTCCGAATCGAACCTCGGTCACCAGCGTCGGACTGAAAATGTGGCTATAGTTCAGGCCGGGGCTTTGGTTGAGCGCGGGCCCGGTCGCGTCGAAGCCGCTGTTTGACGGACCACCATAGATCCCTAAACCGGGACCGTACAGGCCGGGATTCGTCACGTTAAGGTGAGCATAGCTATACCGGACGAACATCGTATTTTTCGAGTCGAGAACATAATCGATCTTGGTGTCGAACGAATAAATTTGCTTGGTCTGATCGGTGGACACGCCGATGTTATTCGACTGACCCGGCAGGGTGGGTTCCGGCAGGAGGCCCATATAGTCCTGGAAAATCGGGCTGATACGATTGGCGGGGATCTGCTGATTGGGGAATGGAGTACGCCCCGCGCCGGTTGCAATGTTGCCGGTCTTCGGATCATAGATCACCGTCGGCGACGCGCTGAAATCGCCGGTGCGCATGGCTGCGGTGGGAATCGTAGGAGTCGCCACCTGGCCGACGATGTCGTTGCTGCCCTGAAAATCGGCGAAGTAGAAAAGTTTGTCGCGCACAATGTGGCCGCCGGCCGATCCGCCGTACTGATTGTGGACTCCATGTGGAACCTTCGGCGGGGTATACGAGAAGAAATTGCGCGCCTGCAAATCGCTGTCGTTGTGGTACTCGAACAGGGTTCCATGAAACGCGTTCGTTCCCGATTTCATGATCACGTTCACCGCTGCCGCGCCAGCGCGTCCGAACTCCGGATCATAATCCGTGGTGCTAACCGTCACTGTCTGGATCGCGTCCAACGGCAGGACAACCGCCGTCAAATTGTTGTCCTGTTCAATGTTATTGTCGAGGCCCTCAATCATGAAGTTATTCTGCCGGTCCAGCCCGTTGACGGGAACCTGCAGGGACTCCTGCGAATTGAAGAATGGTGAGTTCGACCGATACCCTGCGGTTGCTCCCGGCAGAAGCACCAGCGTGTTTTGATAATTTCGCTGGTTGGCAATCGTAAGATCCCCCAATTGCTGGCTCTCGACTTGGCCGCCGGTATCGGCGCGGTCGGTTTGCAGGACGGACACATCCGCGGTGACCTCCACCGTTTGCGTCACGTCGCCTGGCGCGAGTTCCAAATCGACGCGTACGGTGGTGTTGGCGTCCAAGACAATGCCGGTGCGGGCCATCTTACGGAAACCGGTCTGCTCTACGTCAATACGATATGTGCCGGGGTCGAGATTCGCAAACGCGAAGAAGCCGCTTTCGTTGGTGGCTTCCGTGCGGCGGAAGTTGGTGTTGACCTCGGTCAGGTTGACCGCAACCGCGGGAATGACCCCATGGGAAGGGTCCGTTATGGTGCCGAGAATGGTCCCTTTGAGGAGCTGCCCGTACCCTGGAACGGCCGCCAGAAACAAGGCCGCTGAGACAAACAAAACGGTGGCTGAAAACCTCACAAGCCGCATCCTAAGCCCCCTCTTTAACGCTATCGTTCTGATTACTATATCTGGGATTCTGGTTTCTGTCAATTAGCGGCGACGCACTCCCTGGCCTATTGGTAATAGGGAACGTGAGACATTGGCGACGGCAAGCCGTCGGCCGTGTCGGCTTCCATAAACTCCGAGCGCGTGCCGTCCGCGTCGAAGAAGTTGCCCTGCCACTTGTGGTTGACGCCGACATGGCTTTCCTGCTGGGCGGCCCGCGCGTAGTCCTTCCAAGCCGCTTTGGCTTTGACGAATTCGACGGCCTTGGCCATATCCGGCACCAGCAGCGCGATGTGCCCCCCGCCAACCGTAGGTGCTCCGGCGCCCCGGCCGCCATTGGTGGCGTTATTCGCGGACCGAGCGCCCGCGGGCCGTGCATGCATCAGGCTCCACTCGATGTAATCGTCGGCTTCAGGCAGCTTCAAATTCGAAAGGCTCGCCAGTATTGGCCCATCGGTGGGCGTCGCCCTGGGCCTGCCCGGCGCGGTCATGGTGGGATCGGCGCGCCAGAATTCGCGCAGCGAAAAGGCCTTCAGATAGAAGTCGGCGGACTCCTGTTTGGAGATTGAAATTCCCACATGCAGGATGCGCGTGGAGGCTCGGTCGTCACTCAGGAACTTCCCGAGAGTCTGCACACTCAGGCTCTCCGGCGTGTACTGCATGATCTCATACAAGTTACCATCCGGGTCCTTGACGTGAAACGCGAGATCGTAAGTGGGTGTCTTGTCGACCTTGTCAGGCACGGCATAGCCTATCGATTTAAGGAATGCCCGCATCCCCTCGGCGTTGTCGGTCTCAATGGCGGCGCCGACGTAGCGCGGCTGGTCCGGCGACGTCTCGGGCATCACCACGATGTACTGCCGGTTATTGACCTTGAAAAAAACCGCCGCCACCTGGTCCTGCGCAAGACCGCCGCCTACTACAGCACTCTCGTCCTTGCGGACCGTGATAGCCTCCTGGTACCCCAGTAGATCGCCATAGAAATGGCGCGCCGCTCTCAGATCCTTCACTCGAACGGCTATGTGCGACAGACCCACCAAGCGCGGCCGCTGCTGCGCCCATCCGCAAACCGTCAATAACATTGCTGCTAGAACAAGCTTCTTCATATAGTTTTCCCTCTGTCTTCTATTCTGCTATCACTCAGCCGTGGAGCCGGCGAAAATACTGCAGGTCCTGCTGGGCGAAATCGAGCAGGTCGTTGCCCTCACGTTGGACCAAAAATAGACCGTCGGTCCGTTGGATCAGGTAGAACTGAAGCCCGCCCTTCCCTTCTGCTGCACTGAAGATCTCCTTCCAGCGCGCCTGGCCTTTGTAATCCTGAATCAAAAGCGACTGTATGCGTCCAGGGCATTGTTGGATAAATGCGATCGGGTCGCCGCCCGCCTGCAGACACAAGCCAATATTCAAATGAAACGATGTGATGTCCTGGTTCGCGGCGAGAATGTCAATCGGCCGCGTACCTTCCACCGGCTGGAATTCGATGCCGTGGTTATGAAAACCCAAGGTCATTTTGGCGCTGCGAATCCGGCCGGCTGCCTGGCTGAGTTGTTCACTGAATCGCTTCCAGGCATCGAGCGTGGGTGGCGTTGCCGGTGTTCCTCCGCGCGCAGCTCCGCCGCCGGGAGTTGGGCCGGGCCCCCTGACCGATACTAGCGTGCGCGAGCCGAGAATCTGATTTAACTCGATGGATTTTGACAACCCGTCGCCCGTGAACGACACAATTTCGTTATGGGTTGATCTGCACTTGAGATTGATCTCGTCCAGCAGAGCCCGAACCTCGCGGGCCTGATCTGGACTCCAGTTCATGAACGATCCCGCGGAGAACTCGATGACGTCGTAGCCCATCTTGGCTACAGCGCGAAGTGTGCCGTGCAAGTCTTGCTGAATATTGCGGCCTACGGCGGTTTGTTGCAGTCCAACAGGAAACTCCGTCTTGGCTAATGCGTTCAACCCTGCCGCGGATGCGGCGGCGAATACGGCGAACTGCCGGCGCGATAGCAAGGATTGGTTGATTCTGAACGACATGGCCTTCAAATGATATCATCCATGACCAGACCGCTTTCACGGAAGGAACAAAGATGACTTACACTCGACGTGCGCTGGGCAAGATGGCTTTGGCCGCGCTTCCCGTAGCGAAGCTGATGGCGAAGCCCAACTCGAAGTTTGGAGGCGTACAAATCGGCATCAACATGCCGTACAGCATGCGCAACATGAGCGCCAGCGGTGATGAAATCCTGGATGCCATGCTTCAACTGGGGCTGAACGCCATCGAATTGCGATCGCAACCAGTGGAGGCTTTTCTGGGCGTGCCTGCCAATTTAGTTCCCGCCCGAGGTGGCGGGCGCGGCGGGGCGCGTGGTGGCGAAGGCGCGCAAAAGGGAGGCCGCGCTCCTCTGACTTCCGAGCAGGAAGCCGCACAGCGCGCCAAAGCGGGAGAGCTGCGGAAGTGGCGGCTGGCCGTCTCCATGGAAAAGGTCAAACCCTTCCGCAAGAAATGGGAGGATCAAGGTGTCCCGATCGAAATCGTCAAGTTCGATGGGATCGACGCGATGGCGGATGATGAAGTCGACTATTGCTTTGATCTCGCAAAAGCTCTGGGCGCCACTGCCATCTCCTGTGAAATCCCCTTGAGCCGAACCAAACGGCTCGGCGCATTCGGAGATAAGCACAAAATGAGGATCGGCTATCATGGCCACGCCGACGTTACAAGCCCGGAGGCCTTCGGCAGACCGGAGAGTTGGGAGACGGCCATGTCGTACTCCAAGTACAACTGCATCAACCTCGACATCGGCCACTTTTTTGCCGGTAATGGTTTCTCTCCGGTCGAATACATCAAGAAGCATAATGACCGCATTACGCACATTCATTTGAAGGACCGAAAGCGCAACAACGGTCCGAACGTGCCTTGGGGGCAGGGTGACACTCCGGTGAAGGAGGTCCTTCGCTTGATGCAGACCGAGAAATATAAATTCCAGGCGACCATTGAACAGGAGTATCCCGTTCCAGAAGGCTCCAACATCATGGCGGAACTGGCCAAGTGCGTTCAGTTTTGCAAGGATGCTCTGAGCGGTTAACGGCGTGCCTTACGGAGATTTTCCCGTGCCCTGCCGCAGCGTGATCAGTGAATCCGCACGCACGTGGTCCCATTTTTCTTTGGATCCATCGGGCCACTCCACCAGCACTTGAGCCTTCGGATTCTGCCCGAGGCCGAAGTGCACCCGAATATCGCTGGCGCTCAGATAGCTGCCATCGGTGTGAACTCGGCCCCACAGAGGCTTTTGTCCTTCCCGCAGCACGGCCACTTTAGCGCCGATTCCGTCGCGGTTGCACTTCACACCCTGCAGCCGGATCTCCAGCCAGTGATTTTTCGGAATGGTTTCATTCAGTAGGAGCCGCGCCGGCCCATTGTTGTTCGTAACCACGATGTCGACCCGGCCATCGTTGTCGATGTCGCCGAAAGCCGCCCCGCGACCGACTTCGGAAAGCTCAAACGGTGGCCCCGCCTCGCCGCTGGTCTCCCGGAATCGAGTGCCCTCGTTATGCAGCAGCAGATTTCTTTGATGATACGGATAGGGCGCGCCCCGTAGGCTCTCCACGATCGTTACCGCGCCGTTGGCCATGAACAGATCCGGCCGGCCGTCATTATCGTAATCGAACCAGTGGACGCCGAACCCGGTGTAAGGAAACGTCGGCTGATAGAGGCCGAATTCCCTCGTGGCATCGGTAAACTCGGCGTGGCCTTTGTTGCGAAAAAGGCCGGCCCCTTCCCTGGTCAGGTTTGTGACAAAGATGCTTTCGTTGCCCGTGCCATCGAAGTCGCCGGCCGCCAGGCCCATGCCCGCTCGCGCCACGCCGTCCTCAGAATACGCGACACCTGATAGCAACGCGGCTTCGCGGAAAGTTCCGTTGCCGTTATTCAGCCACAGCAAATTTGCCGCGCCGTCATCGGCCGCGTAAATATCCGGCCAACCGTCGCCGTTGAAATCCGCGCAGATGACGCCTAGACCCGGGCCAACCGCGGCGTCTATCCCCGCGGCGTGCGTCACATCCTGGAACTTGCCGTTGCCCAGGTTTCGGTAGAGTTTGTGCAACACCGCCTTGTAGGCAGTAGGCGGGCAGTAATCGCGCTCCCCTGCCGGATCGAAGCATTCCCTGTTTCCGCGAACAGTGAAGTCGAGGTAATGGGTGACATACAGGTCAAGATAACCATCCCGGTCATAATCGACGAAGGCGGCGCTGGCGCTCCATCCGGCATCCGCCAAACCGGCTTCGCGAGTGACATCCGTGAATGTTCCGTTCCCATTGTTCCGATACAGAATATTCGAGCCGAAGTTGGTCACGAAAAGGTCGGGATACCCGTCGTTGTTGTAATCGCCCACTGCGACACCCATGCCGTAGCCCACTCCGTTATCCACGTGGTTCAAACCGGCTTGCTCGGTGACATCCACGAATTGCAGCTTGCCCGTCTCTTTGAGCATGTTGCGGAACAGGCGATTCCCAGGCTTCGAACCGGCAGGCGCCGGGAAGCGCGCATCGCTCACACTCTTGCCCGGTTCCAGAACCGTTCCCTGCATCAGAAAAATATCCAGGTCTCCATCGCCGTCGTAATCGAGCAGGGCGACGCCGGAGCCCATGATTTCGGGAAGATAAAACTGTCCAGTCGCTCCGGTGAAATGCTGGAATCGCAATCCTGTGTCGGCTGCCACGTCCCGGAACATTGGGCCCGCGTGCTCCACCACCGGCCGCGTCGAGCAGTTCAGCAAAAAGCAAAAAGCTGGAATAATGAACAGACGCCGGGATCTCAACGTCCTGTCCTCTCCGACACTTTGCGAAGAGTTGCTTCAATCTGTGCGAG
>DATHOT010000173.1:0-38398 GCA_035484655.1 Bryobacteraceae bacterium
CTCACCGTTCAGACGAGCGATGGCGGAAGCTGGTTGTCAGCCGCTGTCGGCCAGGTCCCCCAGGGATTCATGGTGAGCGTCGAGCCCACGAATCTCGCTGCCGGGACCTATCATGGCATCGTTACAATCACGTCCGCAGCCGCGGCCGCGCCCGGGCAGGTTCCGGTCACTCTGACAGTCTGGAATGCCCCGCCTCCGCCCGTGACTGTGAGCCCTTCGAACCTGACCTTTACTGCGGCCAGTGGCAGCGTCTCCACGCTCACTCAAACTATCAACGTCACGAGTGGCAGCATTCCCCTCAGCTTCGGCATTTCCGTTTCGACCGATGACGGCAGCGGTTGGCTCGGTGTCGCGGCTCCACCAGGTCCGATCCTATTCCCGCCCATGTTCACGCCGGGCGCGTCGGCGATCGAAGCGTCCCCTGCAGCCCTCGCTCCGGGCGTCTATCATGGAACGGTCACCATCACGGCTCCGCCCGGGTCGACGAACGTAACCTCGGTCGCCGTGACACTAACGGTCACACCCATGCCTCCGCCGCTGCCGCAGCAGGGCGCGATCCCCATCGTCGCGGCCGTGCTCAACGCAGCATCGCAAGCCGACGGAAGTGTTTCTCCCGGCGAGATTCTCACTATCTTCGGCCAGAACATCGGACCCGCCACGCCCGCGTACTTCATGCTAGGCGCCGATGGCAAAGCCGCTACAAATCTTGGCGGTGTTCAGGTGCTCTTCGACGGTTTACCCGCGCCGCTGATCTATGCGTCGGCGACCCAAATCAACACAATCGTGCCGTATGAAGTCGCCGGCCAAACAGTGACCAGCATCGTGGTAAGTTTCAGTGGTGCCAGTATTCCTGCGGGCGGAGTTCCCATCACGGACGCTGCTCCGGCTATCTTCGCACTGAATTCCACGGGTGAGGGGGAAGCGGCCGTTCTGAATCAGGACAATTCGATCAATACGCCGTCGAATCCCGCCGCGCGTAACTCGATTGTCCAGATCTTTGCCACCGGCCAAGGGCTCACGTCTCCGCCCGGCATTACGGGAGAAATCACTGGTCCCCCTTTAAGAAAGTCGATTTTGCCAGTGCATGTTCAAATAGGCGGCATGGATGCGCAAGTGATCGATGCCGATTCTGCGCCTGACGAAATTTCCGGTTTGTTCCAGGTGAACGCCGTGATTCCATCAAGTACGCCCGTTGGTTCCAGCGTGCCCGTGATTCTCAAGATCGGAAACGCGCAGAGCCAGGACACTGTAAGCATCGCCGTAAAGTAGGTTTTCAATCGAAAGAGCCGTCCAATGAACGCTAGCATCTCACTGCTAGGTCGTCAGGTTATATATCAAGCCGAACGGATCTTGGATGTAGCAGCGCGGAAAATCCGGCTCGTCCTTGACGATCTGGCAACCATTCTTGGTGAGGCGCTGCTTAGCCGCTTCAACATTGTCGACTGTAACTTCCAGCACGGGCCCGAGTGTTGGACCTCGCTCGATGAATAAGTTGATGTGCTTGCCATGCAGACTGATCATGTTGGGCTTCTCGTCAGTGATCTCGAAGCCGAGCTGGCGGACGTAAAACGATGCCGCGTTCTTTGGATCCTGCGACTGGATCAGAATATCCGTGCCAAACTGGTTAGCCATGTTGGTTTCCTCGGCTTAGGATAACAGCAGGGCCGCTGTGTGCGTTAGGGCATTTGGGGGCTGGCGCTCACGAGCATTTTCGCCACCCAATCGGCATGAGGAAAGCCGCAAGCGAAGACAGCTTTGATCTCGCGGTCCACGTCATATTCCACGCGCCGGATTTCCGGTTTGGAATCATCCAGCAAAAGGTAGGCGGCGCGGCGATCGCCGTCGTAAGAAAGGCTGACGCTGCCGGTGTTGGCGACCGTCATTCCCGAAACGCTGCGAATGTAGGAGTGATGGATGTGTCCATAGATGGCGATGGGCTGGCCGAGCGGCGAATAAACCGATTCCAGCTCGGCGTCGCTGGCGGTATAGCCGGGCGACCGCCAAGTGCTTGCAGGACTTGCATGTACGAGCGCTATTGGATCCTGAAGTTGAATGCACGGCAAGTCGCGCAGCCAGGCAATCCTGTCGTCTCCCAGGGCTTCGCGGGTGGCCGCTAGCATTTCGCGAATTGCAGCCCATAGGGCCGGCGGCGCTGAGGATTGGCTCGCAAACTCCTCCATCGATTCAGGCCTGAAAAGCACTTCGTCGGTATTGCCCAGCACGCCTGGCCAGCCGAGATCGCGAATCCGGTCCACAATTTCCGCGGGACTTGATCCTCCGTGAGGCAGATCGCCGCCGTGCAGGATCAAATCCGGAGAAGTCTGGCGCAGATCCGCCAAGACTGCTTCAAACGCGGTCAGGTTGCCGTGGATGTCGGACACAATAGCGATGCGCATCAGATTCTTCGAAAATTCTCTTCAATTCATGTTATGCTCTAAGTTATCGCCAGTACCGTCGCCGTCCTGGACACTTAAGAGATTCAGCCGCCGTTCCGGAAAGCTTAAGAGATTGCCGATGGAATCTCGTCCATGGACAGCTTGGCGGTTGCGTCTGTTGTCGTCCTCTTAGACTCCCAACTAACAGTTCTGAGCCGGATTTTGTTTGGTGAAACAAATGCACGGCATAGGAAAAGTTCTCGAAAACTTGTCGATTTGAGTGCTGTGCTTGCCGCAGAAACAGGGTCAAGGACCCACATTTGGGGATACTCCCCCACGGCTGGCGCAAAGCTCGAACTGCGGAACCGTTGCGACCGCAGCGCCGCCGGGCGCGTCATAGGCGCATCCAGTTATTGGAGTGCGCTTACGTTGTCGTAAGGGAGTAGTAGTGACATGCGCGCACCGCCTCATGCCTTTAGCCAAAGTATTTTAGATTCGGGACCCTCTTCAGGTTCCGCGGTTACCACTTTCGAGCCGGCCGACGCCGCCCGCTCCGATGCCACTGGCGATGCCCAGTTCGACCGGTCCGAATCCGTCACCAGCCGGGTGGATTGGAGCGAACTCGTAGCGCGGATTCGAACGGGGGAGAACTCCGGCTTGGAAGACCTGTATGGGCTCTTTGCGCGCGGTATTCGCTTTTACCTGTGCCGCCAGCTCGGACCTCAGGAATTGGACGACAAAGTGCACGATGCTTTCCTCATCGTCGTGCAAGCCATCAAGCGCGGCGACCTGCGCGAGCCCGAGCGCCTGATGGGTTTTGTCCGGACGGTTGTCCGCAGGCAGGTAGCCGCCTATATCGATGATGTCGTTCACAGCCGGCGGGAAGAACTGCACCTGGACGTCGGAGTGCGGGTGGCCGATGGGCGCAACAATCCTGAGCAGAGCGCCGCATTCCAGCAAAAGGTCGAATTCATGACCAGCATTCTTAGCACTTTGTCGGACCGCGATCGCGAGATTCTGACTCGTTTCTATCTGGAAGAGCAGACCCAGGAGCAGATCTGCAAGGAGATGAACCTCACCGAAACCCAGTTTCGCCTTTTGAAATCCCGAGCGAAGTCCCGTTTCGGTGAATTGGGTAAGCGGAAACTCCAACAAAAGCCCTTTGATTCACTTTTCTTGAGAACTTCCGCCAACTCAGCGGACTAAAGCTATCGGAAGTCGCCTGGCGAAGTTGTCTTAAGACTCCTCCACCGGAACGCCCTGGCGTCTCAAATACTCGCGGTAATACTGATAGGCCAGGTACAGGAATGGGGTAATAAAGAGACCTGCCTGCCAACCTCCCAGCCGATTGCCAATGATGATCAAAGTAGCAAGCAGTCCGCCGGCGAGATAATACCAAATCAGGTATTGGGTCATATTTCGCCAGACAGCCCGGAAGGCTTCTTGCTCCATCAATGCGATCATTCCCGAGACCAATCCAGTGTTAATGATGAAGAACACCAGCGCCGCCAGCGGCAGCATTCGGGGCGCATGATCCAGGCCTTGGCTTAGCACGAAGTGTGACGGATTGTAGGCAATCGTGACTCCGATGGCCACCGCCGAGACGTTGAACATGATCTTCCGACCATCCCGTTTCTCGAGGGGCCTCCACATGCACTGGACCAATGTCGAGCCGCAAGCGATGATGAGAGCTTCACCCAGCGAGTAGTTCGCGATGCCAATTAACACAAAAGCGAATACTGGAGAAACGTTTACTGAAACCCCCGGCAGCTTGACCCTCCAGGTCGCGCTTAGCATGCCCAGGGCCAAGTAGGCGAAGAATTGCTGAAAGTCAGTTGGCGCAAATTGGCTAACGCCATTAGAAAACAGGAAGAGCCCAATACCGACAACGCAGTAAAAATAGGCTCTGACCCGCGGGGACATTTGTCAAAAGCTAGGGCAATTGCAAGACCAGTCAGAACATATAGGAATCAATTGGTTAGAGTCCTATATCCCTTCGGTTAGACAGTCAGTTTGTCACCAATCGCGCCAACCTGTCGCGACCCTGGAACTAACGCCAACGGGGTACTACGCTCAGAATACTCGACGGCTTAGACGTTCTATCGTGAACTTGGCAGTCTCTGCGACCGCCATCACGGCCATTACGCCTGCCTGAACCGGATCGGTGACTACCAGATCCGCCGCTTCGGGAACACTGCCCGCCATGTTCAAGCTTATGACCAGCAGTCCCTGTGCGCGAACTTCCCGAACGGCCTTCTCGATCTCGCCGCCCATCAGCGCGCCAGCCAGCACCAGGGCCCGTGCGCGCGGTAATCTCGCGACCGCGCGAACTGCGTCGGCCAGCGGCTGCTCGCCCACTAGAGGGATTGTATCGACGGAGATGTGCTCGCCGCGGATATTGTGCCGGTCGGCTTCCGAGATAGCTCCAATCGCAACCTGGCCTACCTGCGCGCCGCCGCCGACGATGATGATCCGCTTGCCGTAAATCTTCTGAAACGTCTTGACGACGGTGACCTGGCGAACAATCTCCAGCTTCTCCAGATCGGATTGCAAAATCGATGGTTCGACCGGCACGTCGATTTCGAAATAGATGCGCGATTCGGGCGGCCGCTCCTCGATAATCTCCACCGATGCGATATTGCCGCGATGGCGGGCAATCACGCCGGTCAGCTCGTGCAGAACACCGAGGCCCGAGCGGGCCGTGACGACAATACCGATCCTTTCCTTGCCGATCTCCTCGCTCATCTCACCTCGTATTTCCGCAACAGATCATCCCAATGTCCCTGAGCCTTCAGCAGCAGCTCGGCCACCTCTCGCACGGCGCCCTGTCCGCCCGCACTTTGGGTGACCAGCTTGGCCGAGCGTTTCACCTCTGGCCGGGCATTGGCGGGCGCGATGCCCAACGCAACCCGATTCATGATCACCACGTCGGTCAGATCGTCGCCGATGTAGGCTACTTGCGCCGCGGGAATGCCGGAGCGATTCAGGATTTCCTCCAAAATCGGGATCTTTTCAATGTGCCCCTGATACACATAGGTCATGTTGCACTGTTTGGCGCGCTCCTCGGTGGCCGGTGAGATGCGCCCGCTAATGACGCCGGTCACGAATCCTTTCCAGGACAGCCACTGCAGCGCGATCCCATCCTGCGTATCGAATCCCTTGGTCTCAACGATGTTGCCCTTCGGATCGGGAATACCATACACTTTGCCGTCGGTGAGCACGCCATCGACGTCCATCAAAAGCAGGCGAACCTGCGCGGCCAGTTCGGTGACGGAAGGATTCACGATTGTTCAATTCTCCGGGAAAAGTTTTTGGAACAGCAGACGCTGGCGGGTTAGCAGATCCGCATAAACCGCTCGATACTCGGCTCGCGGCTGATGCACCGCGCCCAGGCGCGCATCAGTTTGGTCTAAGTGCTTGATGACGCCCAGCCGCTCCAGTGCCAGCAGAGCCGCGCCGCGGCTGGTTGCCTCCGGTTCCAGGCAGGTGGTAACCGGCAAACCAAGCGCGTCGGCAATCATCTGCATCCAGGCGGGCGACCGCAGCAATCCGCCACCGGAAGCAATCAAGGTTCCAGCCTGACCGAGGCTCTTCGCCATGAGCCCATAGATTTCCAGAAAGCGCAGGGCTACCGATTCCAGCGCCGCTTCGAGAATATCGATCGGCCGCGTCGCCAGACTCAAGCCGGTGATCGCCGCGCGCAGGTCCGACCGCCAATAGGGCGATCGTTCGCCCGCCAGAAAAGGCAACAGCAGCAGGCCGTGCGTTCCGGGCGCCATCGCTTCGAGTTGTTTCTCTGTCTCGGCCGGGTCCGGCAATGCGAACGTGCGATGCATCCAGTCATAGACCTCGCCGCCGTTGGAAAGCGATCCGCCCAGAACAAAGCGGCTGCGGTCGACGCGATAACACCACAGTCCATAGGGCAGGCTAACGGCCGGTTGGCAAACTGCGCGCAACGCCCCGCTGGTCCCAACCATGAGCGCGAAACGATCGGCAGTTACGCAACCGCTGCCCACGCTGTCGCAAGCTCCGTCACCTAAAGCTGGAAACCAGGGAATCCCGTGCAAGGCGACTAGACGGCCGCGGTACGAAGGGAGCAACTCCGATTGCGAGTGATCCATCTCGCCGAAAGGACAGAGGTGCAGCTTATCCACTGATAGTGTGGTCAGAACTTCATCGTCGTAATCGTTGGCGGACTGGTTCCAAAGGCCGGTGGCCGAAACCATGGACGTGGATGAGATGGCGACACCAAACAGCTTCAGGAACAGATATTCGCCGAACGAGATCCAACGATCCGTCGCGCGGAATGCATCCGGACGTGTTTCGCGCAGCCACAAGAGTTTGGCCGGCCAATAGCTGCTGTGAAGAACGCATCCAGTGCGCGCATGGACGCGTTTTAGATCGAGCCGCTGCTCGAGCTCGCGGACTTGGTTGACGCTGCGCGTGTCGAACAAATGCAGCAGCGGCGTGGTTGGCTTCCCTCGACCATCCACTCCTAATAAGCTATGCCAAAACGAGGAAAATCCCACCGCCGCCGGCTTCAGACCGGCCGCCCGGACCTGTTCGTGGATGGTGGACAGCGAGCGCAGGCTCAAGTCCAGTAGCTGGTCCGCCTCTATCTCTACGCCGCCATCCGGAGTGGTCGTAAACTGATAGCGGATCTGCTCGCCGAATCCATCCTGCTGCCGCCCCTGGGCGTCAAACAGCAAGGTCCGCACACTGGAACTGCCGACATCGAGCGTGACGACGAGGGCCTCCGCGGACGACATGCCATCCATGGTAACCCAGGGCCTGGCGGTTTTATGCCGCCGCTAGCGTCCGAAAATAATCGCCTCTCGTTTCAGAAGTCGCGAGATCAACGCCAGCAGTAAGAGCGCGCAGGCCAGCACGGATACGCCCGCGAGCACGTAGAAAGCCGCAGCGGGTGGCTTGCCGCCTAAGACATCGGCCGACAGCGCATACTGTCCAACTATTGGAATGGGCGCCAACCATGGCCGGTTCGACAAGGGGTACAGCGTAGAGATCACGCCCGGCAACATCGGCAATAGAATCAGCATTCCAATGTAACCTTGTGCCTCTTTGAAGGACCGGGCAAAGGTGGAGACGAACATCACCACCGCACTCAACAACAATGCGAGCGGCAGCACCAGCGCCAGCAAACTCATCAAGTCCCCGTCCGATACGCGAAACCGGATTCCCATATCATGCCAGGGCACGCGCCGCATCACATTCACCGTCAGCAACATCGAAAACACGACCGAGACGCAGCCGAACGCCGACGCCGCAAGCCATTTGCCCGCCGCTAACGCCACGCGCGGTACGGGGTTGAGAAGAAGCGGCTCAAGCGACCCGCGTTCGCGTTCGCCGGCCGTCGTATCTATGGCGATTTGCATGCCACCGGTCAACGCAGCCAGGACCAACAGAAGAGGCAGGATGTTGAGCAGAGTCGCCAATCGCTCCTGGGCGCTGGAAACCTCAACATCCTCAACCCGCACAGGAAGTGCAATCGACGGAGCCACTCCACGGGCGATCAGCCGCAGGGCGGCCAGTTGGCTGGAGTAGGTAGTTACGAGAGTTCGGGCCCGGGTGACTGTTTGCCGCGCGCTGTCGCGGGTCGAGTCGCTGACCAACTTGACCGGCGCCGGGACTGCGCGCGCCATGTCCTTTGAGAAATCCTTCTCGATGATGAGAACCACATCCTCTTTTCGATCCCGAACGGCCTGCTCGGGATCGGCGGGAGCCGGAACAATCTCGACGCCGGTTTGCTGCTTCAGCCAATCGATAAAAGCGGGTGCATATTCGGCACCGGCTACCGGCAGTTTAATCTCATTGGCATTCTTGCCGCGGCTGGCCATCACCGTAAACATGCCTCCCAAGAGAACCGGTGAAAGTGAGGCGACCACCACTACCGACAAAATCGAGCGCCGGTCGCGCATGCCGTCGGCCAGTTCTTTCCTGAATACGATCCACATCAGCCGCAGCGTACTCATGAAACTTCCTCCGCCTCCAGCCCGGAAAGGGCTACGAAGGCGTCTTCGAGGTTCTCACGGCCGGTGAGGCTCCGAAGCTCATCAGGCGTCCCGTCAGCGGCCACTTTCCCTTGCGCGATTACGACAATACGATCGCAAAGAGCCGAAACCTCCTGCATGATATGACTCGAGAACAGCACGCAACAGCCATCCCGCCGAAGCCCGCGGATCAAATCGCGCATGGCTCGAGTACTCATCACGTCAAGCCCGTTGGTAGGCTCGTCCAGAATCACGTTGCGCGGCTGATGCACCAGCGCCCGCGCGAGGGCTACTTTGGTCCGCTCGCCCTGCGAGAAGCCGGAAACACGCCGGTCCGCCAAATCATTGAGGCCCAGCAGCGTCAACAGCACCTTGGCACGCGCCCGCAGAGCCGGACCGTCGAGGCCGTGAAGCCGACCGAAATATTCTATGTGCTCGAGGGGCGTCAAACGGGGATAGAGCCCGCGCGAATCGGGCAGAAGCCCCATGTGCGCCTGAACGCCGATCGGATCCGCCACCACATCGGCATTGTCCACGAGGATGGCGCCTGCATCCGGGGACATCAGTCCCGATAACATTCGCAGCGTGGTGGTCTTGCCTGCCCCATTCGGTCCCAAAAGCCCAACCACAGTCCCGTCAGCCACGCTAAAGCTCACGTCCCGCACCGCTTCAACAGCGCCAAATTTTTTGCGCAGGCCACGGATTTCGATCACGGCTGATCGGCCCCGGTATAGTTCAGAAAAAATGGGGGCCGGTGCTGCGACTGTAAACACGCTGGATCCAGATTTTGAACGCTGGCTTCATCCAGGAATTTCCCGATAAGTTGCGGCACGCAGCCGCGCGGTGTTGAGATATGGCCAGACCCGGGCACAACGAAGTGCTTCGAGTTCTTCAGGTACTGCGCCACATGATCGCCCCAGGAAGGCGGCGTAATGGGATCGTCCGCTCCAGAGAGGATCAACGCCGGTTTGCTCGAAACCACAGGTTGATAAAAATCGTCGGTTACAACGCCCTTGGGCCAGAACTGGCAAGGCTTCATCCGCGTGTCGAAAAACGCTGTTCCCAGGAATCGGCCTTTTGCTTCGCGTTCGATCTCGCCGGGGTGAATACGCGGCATATCCTCAGCGCAAACGACCGAAAGAAACATACCCTCGCTCATAGCACCCTTCGGCATGTCGCGTGAGAAAGCCAGGGCGACTAAGCCTTGATAATTTCCCAGGGCCGCATCGGTGATGAGTTGGGGCAGTAAAGAAGTAAGAGTGGGATCGTAGAGAGCGCTGAAGATGATGGACGCCACCAGGCGCTCGGAAACGTCGATCAGGATGGATTTGCCGGTGCGCGGATGGATCAAAGTAATGCGCGGCTTAGCGGCCGTGTGCGCAAAGAGTGTCGTCAGCGAATCGCGCAGGTGGGGGAACTGCTTGCCACAGGCGGCGTCCTTGGCGCAGTCTTCGATCATGAGGTCCAGCGCTCGCTGTCCGTCGCGCGCCATGAAAAGCGGCAGCCGCATGTCAGGCGGGGCGACCCCATCTAGAATAACGCTACGCACCGACCCCTCATGCCGTTTCAAATAGACCAGCGCGGCACGCGTGCCGTAGGAGCCGCCCCAGAGATTAATCTGGCCGTAACCCAAAAAGCGCCGGACGTCGTCGATGTCGTCCATCGCGATGGCCGTGGTGTAAAGGCGCGCGTCAGCTTTGAGTCCCGCCAGACAGGTGCGCAGCCTCTCGACTGGATAGTCGTCGATTTTCGAGAAATCTTCTTCGTCACGATCCTCCGGCTCGCAGTTCAACGGGTTGGAATCGCCCGTGCCCCGCTGGTCGATCAGGACAATGTCCCGGTCCAACTGGAAGCGATGGAACATGGGAAGCCGATACTCCGCCAGCGTAGCCGCGCCACCGCCGGGTCCGCCTTCGAAGATAAATAGAGGATCCGGCTGAGGGTCACGCTTCAGCGCGGGCGCGACAACGATCTTGAGTGCGATTTTGCGGCCCGTCTTAGCCGAGCGGTCTTCGAAAACGCTGTACTGGCCGCAGAAGGCTTCGGTAGGCCCTTCTTCAATCTTGCAGGGATGCAGCCGATCCAGAGCACTCGGCGGGGTGCGTTGACAAGCCGCCACAACCAGGGCCAAGCTCAACCAAGCGGCGCGCACAAGCGACATTACAACACATGAGGCCGACTGAGCGCGCGAGCGCCGCGAACTCGCTGCATCTTTTCGCACCAGTCAGAGACTTGCGCCATGGGGACCGGTATAGCTCACGCGCCAGATCACCCGAGCGCCGTCGTCCGTTACAAGCAGCGAGCCGTCGGCTGCGACAGCGACTCCGACCGGTCGGCCCCAAGCAACTCCGCCGCTGGTGAATCCGGTGAGGAAGTCCTGATAAACGCCCGAAGCTCGGCCCTTCTCCAAGGGGATGCGGATCACTTCGCGGCCTGAGCCTTGGGAGTGATTCCACGATCCGTGCTCGGCCGCAAACGCATCGCCCGAATACCCGGCTGGAAACATCTGGCCGTCGTAGAAGACCATGCCGAGCGAAGCGCTATGGGCCTGAATCAGGACGTCGGGCACGATCACCTTGTCCTTCAACTCGGGATGTTTGCCAGGATGGGCCGGATCCTGATTGCCGCCGATGTAGAACCACGGCCAGCCGTAGAAGCCGCCGCGCGCGACATGCGTCACATAATCGGGAACCAGGTTGTCACCCAGGTTGTCGCGCTCGTTCATGGAAGTCCACAGCTCGCCCGTTTCCGGATTAATCGCCAGGCCCACGGGATTTCGAATGCCCGACGCATAGATGCCAACGAATTTCCCTTCAGGTGTGTATTCGAGGATGTTGGCCCGGTGGAATTCGGCCTTATCCTCGCTATTGTTGGACGCCGATCCCACCGCCAGGAACAGGCTCTGGCCGTCTTTGGAGAAGACAATGTCGCGGGTGGAGTGTCCACCGTCGGCGGGAATGTCGGTGATCAGCTGCTCGGGCTCTCCGGCGGCCTTGAGATCGCCATTCTTATAGGCGTAACGCACCAGCGTGCTGGTGTTGGTCACATAGACCCACTGTGGATTCGGTCCGGGCGGATAGAAGTTTATGCCAAATGCATCTGGAAGACTGGCGTACAGCGAAGATTCCCGCGGCTGCCCATCGGCCGTGATACCGCGGAAGATTCGAACTGTTCCGGCGCCTGTATCCGCCATGAAGATGTCACCGTTTGGAGCCCGGCGCATTTGGCGCGGGGTTTTCAGGCCGCTCCCGACAAAGATGTCGACCTTGAAGCCGGCCGGGACTTTCGGGATGGCGTTCTCAGGCCGCTTGCCGGGTCTGGAAAAACCGCCTATCAGGTTCATGTACATCCTCGCCCGTGGCAGCATCGCAGGAGGCTGAGGTTGGGGAAGATCCTGCGCGGTGATCTTGCGGGCCAGACCAGGGCTGAGCGAGGCAGTATTGGTGAACGCCTTGGGCCCGGTCATAACACTCATGCCGTCAGTTTTGGCCGCATAAAGCAAGAGGGCGGCCGCGATGCCGATGCCGGAAGTGAGGGCGATCCAGCGATAGTCCCTCATGAGGTTGATGTTACTAGAATCGTCATACGGTGTATGCCATTCGAAGTCGCCGGACTCAAGCGTCGAGGCGTTGAACGACTCGCGTTTCCGCCGCGTGAGAAGTATAATTCGAAGCCGTTCTCTTGACAGGCGAATCCGTCACCGCGCAAGACGTCAAGCTGAAGGTGAGGCGTGCGCTAAGTCTCATCTCACACCAGGTCAAGTGGCGCACCGGATAGCCTTCCTCGCGGGTCTTGGCGGTTTTCCCCGCGAGGCCACGGCGCTCGCCTATCTTACCCGTTGGCGCAGCCGTGTCCAATAACGTAAACCAAATATCGATACGAGCGGGTCCGGGCGGTTCCCCCAGGCGGGGGATTTACCGCCGCAGTCGATTTCGGCGATTTAGCGCCCTATATCGCGTACTTGGTGAGCGCAACAATTCAGTGACCGTGGTCAATGATCGCTACTCATCTTCACCCAGCGCGGAATCGGTCTGTTTCATCGTGACGCCCGGCTTCAACCGCGCAATCAGGTACACCCAGTAGTCATCCAGCCTGTCGGTTCCGTCCCAGCCCGGGGTCACGTGCGGCTTGAAGGAAATCGGCAGGAAAACGCTGGCTTTGTCCGGCGCCAGTTCCTATGAAGCTGGGCGGCGCGATGCCGACCACCGTAATGGTTGCCCGTTTACCTTGATGTGGTTGAGGATAGCCAGGTCGGTTCGCATAGGAGCTGCTCCATACAGCATAATATGGTACGGGCCGGGTAGGTTACTCACGGAAAAGTACTAGAACTACAGTAAGTTGACAAATGTCAAATGCTCGGGCAACCTAGTATTGTTTCCGCTAAGTTATGATTTCTCAAACCGCAGCGCACGACGCAGTGTCCACATTCACTCCGGCAGCTCAGGCGTGGTTCGCGGTTCGAGTGCGTTCCAACCATGAGCGCATTTCCGCTGTGCACCTGGAGGAGCGTGGCTACGAGGAGTTTACGCCGTCCTATAAGATTGAGCGGCGCTGGTCTGACCGTAAGAAGGAAATGGAGCAGCTCCTTTTTCCGGGTTATGTGTTTTGCCGGCTCGATCCCCAAGACCGCTTGCCAGTGCTGACCGCTCCAGGCGTGGTGGGGTTGGTGGGTTGCGGAAGAATCCCCACACCGATACCTGACCTGGAGATTGAGCGAATTCGGACGATGGTACAATCGGGATTACTTGTGACGCCATGGCCCTTTTTGGAGTTGGGTCAGACGGTTCTGATCGAACACGGACCTTTGGCTGGGGTCGAAGGTATTCTCGAAGAGGTAAAGGGGAAATGCCGGCTCATAGTATCGATCAATTTGCTGCGCCGCTCCGTGTGCGCGGAAGTGGATCGATATTGGGTGCGTCCGGTCAAGGCACCCCATCGGACAGCCATCCTCTCGCATTGAAGCCTAAACCGACAAGAACAAGAATTAGGATGCTATTCATGAACTATCGCCGGTGTTTTCGCAATCTGTTCCTACTGAGTGCCGCGACGTTTTTCGTGCAGGCGCAACCTGCTCAACAGCCTCAACAGCCCGTGCCGGCCCAAGGTCAGAATCCCCAGCGGTCCCCCGACAACACCAATCCAGCCGAACAACCTCCGGCTATTCCGCGTGACCTGCCGCAGGATGCAATACGCCCCAACTACGTGCTCGGCCCCAACGACCAGGTCCTGGTACGCGCTCCCGAGGTAGAGGAAATAAACGAGCGGCCCTTCCGGATCGATGCGGAAGGCAACATCAACCTCCCGCTCCTGGGCCGCATCCGCGCTGGAGGAATGACAGTTCAAGAGCTGGAGACGGATTTGGTCCGCCGCCTGCGCGAGTATGTCCGTGAGCCTCAGGTGATCATCACCGTAGTCCAGTTTCGCAGCGAGCCGGTCTTTTTCGTTGGGGCTTTTAAAAGTCCCGGAATCTATCCATTGGCGGGCCGCCGAACGCTGGTGGAAATGCTCACGGGCCTGGGTGGGCTCCAGCCCAACGCGAGCCGCCACATAAAAGTCACACGGCGCGCTGAATACGGTGCGATCCCGCTGCCGAACGCCGTTGTGGATCCCGAGAAAAAGATCAGCACGGTCGAAATCAGTATGGCAAGTCTGAGAGAGAATGTGAATCCGGCCGAGGACATCCTGTTACAACCTTATGACGTGATCTCGGTGGAACGGGCCGAATCGGTATACATGAACGGAGAAGTCGGCAGAGTGGGCGGCCTCGAACTCGGGGAGCGCGATTCTATTTCTATTCTGCAGGCTCTCACCCAGTCGGGAGGATTTTCGCGCGACGCAAACCGCAGTAAAATCCGGGTGTTGCGGCCCATTGAAAACACCACTCGCCGCGCCGAGATTGACATAAACGTCAAGCGCGTTTTGGAGGGCAAGGAGAATGACTTTCCCTTGCTGCCAAACGATGTGCTCTATGTCCCCCGATCTTATTCCAGGGCGATTTGGACAACGTTCGGGCAACTCGCACTCCAGACCCTGCCATATACTCTTATTCTTATTCTTCGCTGAGGGGAATCGGCTTTCAGTCGGATGATATACTGAACCTTCACCATGCAACACGCCGCGAATCGAAGTCTGTCCATGCACTGCTGGCTGCCTCAGGCGCTGGCGATTCTTCTGGCCGTGGGACCTATTCTGGCGGGTGAGCAAACCCCGGCGCAGCAGCCTGCACCGAATCCTCAGACCCCTCAGAGTAACCAGCCCAGCACACGTCAGAGCACACCTGAGAGCAACCAGAGCACCCCGCCTAGCGCCCAACCTGCTCCCGCCGCGCCGATGGCGCCTCTTCCGATGACGCGGAGTCTGAAGGTGACCGCGTTAGCCGGGAATAAAGGGATGAACGATCTGGAGCGTGGTCTTATGAGCCCCTTGGTGGTCCAGGTACTCGACCAAAATGATCGCCCCGTGGATACGGCCGAGGTGGTATTCCGATTTCCCTTGAACGGCCCAGGAGCCACTTTTCGCGGAGGAAATACTTCCCAAACGGTCCACACCAATGGTCAAGGCCAAGCCGCTGCCATGAATTGGACGGCCAACGGTCAGGTCGGTAGTTTCGACGTCCACGTTACGGCCGCATACAGCAACCAACTGGGTGAGACCACGATTTCAATGTCGAATGTGACAAGAATTGTGGACGAGGGCAAAGGGGCCAAGAAGCAGTCCAAATGGTACTCATCCAAATGGATGAAAATCGCGCTCATTGCGGGCGGGGCTGCGACCGTCGCGGGCATCGTCCTCGCCACGCGTGGCGGCGGCTCCAGCTCCAGCACCGCCGGTACCATCACTATTACGCCTGGATCACCCACCGTGGGAGGTCCGCACTAGTCGATGCACCGTCTTTGGGCACTGCCCCTCGGAATCGCTTTGTCGGTCGGGTCTCTTTGTTCCCAGCCGACCACACTCAGCGGCCCTCTCCAGGGTTACACATTTGATCTGCCCAGCCAAAGTTTTCGGGCAGTGATCGGACTGCCGGGCTCCGCTTCCTTCGGGTCCGCGCTGGTAACCGGTTTCGACATGGGCTGGGTTGCGCCCCACCAGAACTATGCGATTGGTTTCGGGCCGGGCAACAAGAAGCGCCGTGAAGTGACGGTCGGCCGCGCTCCTGCCGGCGATGCGGCGATCGACACCGGCTTCCTGGTGACTGGCTTGGATTCCAGCCCCGTATCGACCAGAATTACAGGCGTTTCCGGCCAGCCCGATGCCATCGTTTGGTCCGGCGACAGTTCGGTTGCGGTGCTATATTCGCGGGGTGGAGCCTGGCTGCGGGTGCTGTCCGGCCTTCCCGGCACACCGCAGGTTGGCTCGGTGGTGGATCTTTCCGCGCTGGGAGGATCGCTTTCCGCGGTCGCGACCGATCAGCAAGGTAAGAGCATCGCGCTCGCGATTCAAGGTAAGAATGGCGGAGTGTTCCTGTCGAGTGATCGCCAAAATTTCTCTTCCGCTCTACCTATGGCGAATCCGGTCGCTCTGACATTCTCCAGCGATGGAGCGAGTCTTTACATTCTGGATGGCGGCACGCTTCAGTTAGATGTCTTCGCGGTCAATAGCTATACTTCTCAAACTTTCCCGCTCAATGGTCTGCAGGATCCGATCGCTATCGCCTCGGGGCGGGATGCCCAAGGCCGTTCGATTGTGTATGTCGCAGGCGCCAGTGACCAGATCTTTCAGGCCTACGACCCGGCCACTCAGCAAGTCCTGGTGAATCTTCCGCTTTACTTCCAGCCCACCGGCATCGCTGCCTTCGGACCAAACAGCTTCGTGATCTGCTCACCTTCCAAATCGGGCGACCCGCTGTGGCTTTTTGCGAGTGTGCCGCAGCCCGCTGTTTATTTCGTACCGGCGGCGCAGTCCCGCGCGGGAGGCTTGAATTGAAGCGTTCGACCTGCGCTGCTCGAGGCGCGTTGCTGCTGGGAATGGTCGCCAGTTGGGCATCCGCGCAAACAACCTTTCCTTTTCAGCTCCGATTGACCTCCACAAATGCGGCTGTTGTGGTCCCCAATTCGGCGACCGTTGCATTCTCGGCAGCAATCGGCCAGAGTCAAACGTTCCGCTTGACTGCGACCTATAGCGGGAGCGGAACCGTCACAGTGCCGCAATCTCCGCAACTATTCGGTTCGCCGGATTTCACCGCCATTCTTGCAGGAACTCCACCAATTACCCTGACTCCAGGCGCCAGTCTGATCGTGGATCTCACTTATCGCCCTAGTACGTCGAGCGGGGCAAATGCGCAATTCAATCTGTCGTTCACCGAAACAACGTCGATTACCAATCCGCCCACGGTTTCCCAAAACCAGATCAGTTTGAATTTGCAGGGCACGGCCCCATCGTTTGTGTTGAGCTATGTTCTGCAATCGACGCTGAACACGGTTCCGTTGCAGCCGGGAGGTACGATCCCTTTTCCTCCCACACTGATTAATACGACGTCGCAGGCGAACCTGAATATATCGAATCTGGGCAGCGGTTCCGGACAGGTCACCAACGTCACTCTGACCGGTTCGCCGGCCTTCACATTGGTCGGCTTACCGCTGTTTCCGGTTACCTTGACCGCCGGACAGCAACTCCAATTGTTGGTGCGTTATCTGCCAACCGCCGTGGAGTCGGATTCCGCCCAGATCCAGATTAGCTTCGACTCCGGCACACCGGTCACTGTCAACCTTCAGGGCAGCGGCGTTTCACCGATGTTCTCCTACAACGTGCTTCAAGGAACTCAGAGCACGCCAGTAACACCCCCCGGACCTATTTCCCTTCCCGATACGAACGTGGGAAGTTCGAGCAGCGTGGTAATTCAGGTCCAGAATACCGGCAATACCACGGGCACGATCAATTCCCCGCCCAGTTTGGCCGGGCCATTTCAGATCACCGGCCTACCCTTATTTCCGCAGGTATTGGCGCCCAATAGCAGATTTACGTTCACGCTGACCTCAATGCCGACGCAGCCAGGAACCCAGACCGGCGAGTTACTCATCGGCGCCGACTTATTTAACCTCACCGGTAACGGTCTTGGCCCAGACATCGTGTACTCCTATGTTTCCGGGGCAACGACGACCACGCTTGGTCCTAATAATACCGCCGTCATATTCAGCCCCTCCGCCATAGGCCAGACAGGCCAGCTCAATTTCATCATTACTAACACGGGTACGACCAACGCCAACGTATCGAACATTGTCATTGGTGAACTAAACAGTCCTTTCGCACTTTCAGGACCTCCCAATCTGCCCACCAGTCTGGGCCCAGGTCAAGTAGTACAGTTCAGCATCAGTTTCACTCCCACCACGATAGGGTTGGTCAATGGAACCTTGCACGTCGATACCATAACGATTCCCCTAATTGGTTCCGGGACCGCGCCTCCGGCACTGCCTGCGTACACGATCCAGGGGCCGAGCGGAAATGTGGCTCCTCAAACGCAGTCGGTGGTCAGCCTCAAGCTAGCCAGCCCCTACCCGTTGGCGCTGAACGGCCTCCTCACCCTGAGTACGTCTGGCAATCTCCTGACCGATCCCGCTGTTCAGTTCTCAACCGGCGGCCAAACCGTTCCGTTTGTCATTCCAGCAAACAGCACCGACGCGAACTTTGCCAATCAAGGACCGCTTCTGCATTTGCAGACCGGCACTGTCGCCAGCACGATCACTTTGACGCCAACGTTTGCCACGCAGGCCGGCAATGTCCTCGTCACGCCGAGTTCTCCGGCTACGCTGCAATTCTCAGTCGCTCCAGCGGCACCGGTCCTTCTCTCGGTTGTACCTGCGAGTGAAAGTGCCAGCAGTTTCGTGCTGAACGTGACCGGTTACTCGACCACGCGCACACTCACGTCAGTGACACTGCAATTCACCGCGGCGGCCGGCTTCGCCTTCGGCACTTCTCAGGTAACCATCAATATTCAGCCAGCCGCGACGCAATGGTTTCAAAGCACTGCTTCCCAAGCCTTCGGAGGCCAATTCACAGTGAGCTTACCTTTTACCTTGCGCGGCACGCCACCCGCCGGGACGACCTTGTTACAGACCATCGCCTCCATTTCGACGACGGTCAGCAACGAGGTCGGAACATCGAATGCAGTAGTTACTCCCCTGCCGTAGAACCTAACGGATATCAATCTTCAGCACGGCGTCGGAATGCTCGTGACGCCAGGCCCAATAGGATTCTCGATCGTTGTCGGGGAGCCTGGAAAAGTCCCTGTATTTACGATGGTTCTCTTTCACCCATACGCGATACGCGCGATCTTCATGGCTATTCCAGTGATGATCGTCATTGTGTTGCTTGTCATGGTAGCTGCGATCGTCCGCCAGCGCCGCTGTTGGCACTACCGAGATCGGGATCATCAAAGCGGCAGCCAGCAAGGCCGCATTCAAGAAACGGGGCATGCTTATTCTCCTCAGTTGCAATAGGGGCAATTACCGGGCCAAGCATTCTCTGACGGAAGATAGCGAACGCCAATCAACAGAAAATAAAGGCGCTGGAGGAGTGGTCTCCGTTCGAGATCAAGGAGCCGCGTGGATCGAGGGGTGTAAATTAGGGCCTAGGATTGAAAAACATCCACGCTGGTACGTAAGATTAGACCGGGTAACGGATTCCGCATGGCTCATTACAAACGCATTTGCTTCCAGCTTCGAGTAAAGACAGACCGCATTGACGAGCACAGGGCGCGCCACCAGGCAGTGTGGCCGGAGATGCTGGAGGCCCTGCGCCAGACCGGTTGGAGCAACTACTCTTTGTTCCTACGGGAAGACGGGCTGCTCATTGGATACCTCGAGACCGCCAACTTCGATCAGGCTCTCGCGGGCATGGCTCTCAGAGAGGTAAACGATCGCTGGCAAGCCGAGATGAAAGGTTTTTTCGAAGACCCGCAAGGGCGGCCGGCCGATCGCCAATTGGAATTGCTCGACGAAGTCTTCCATCTGGATTGATTGTCAGCAAATCCGCACCGTCTCGATCCCCAGCAAGGCGCCCAGCTTTTCAATTTTAGATGCCATGTGCCCGATTCCGATGACGCAATGATGCGCGGGGCCCTGGGCGCTCCAGGCGTTGAAGAATTGCCGCGCTCCGATGCCGAAGCGATACCGGCTGTTCGTGTTTCCGATCTCCAGGATAGGGCCGGGCACCGACTCCGCGTGAGCCGTTAGCAATTTCAAGCGTCCAGCGATTTCCACAACCGATAGCAGCGTCACCGGGCCATGCTTCACCGACATCTCGACCGAAAGACCGCGGCCGACCTTTCCGTGAAAGATTTTGAGGGGCCGCACTTTGATCTTCCCCGCGGCGACAGCCAAATGACCCGGGCCATCATGCCCCATCAGGACGATGTCATCGGTGAAGTCGATGCCGTAGTATTCGGTGAACGATCCACCAGCTCCGAAGGCGTCCATGATCTTCATTGCCTGTGCATTCTTTACTTCGTATTCGCCGGCTACCGGAATTCCGCGGGCCGTCAGAAGGCTGGTACCGAGGATGATCGAACTAATCGCGTCTTCGTTGGCAAGATTACCGGAGCCTGAATAATAGTAGGCTAGCGAGCCTAGATTATGCCGCTCCACCAGATGGTCTAAAGCGACCGAAGTTCGGGCAGCGCGATCGAGCTCCTCGGCCGGGCAATCGGACTGGACGTCGAAGGCCTCGAGAAAATCGGCTTGCCGGCGCTCAATATCCAACTGCGAAACTTCATTGCGCAAAGCCGCCAGCTCATCCACTTCCACGTATTATCCGGAGCAAGAGGCCATAGCGCCGAACTGGCCGCCTTTCGACGGCAACTGGCCACCCGCGCCGGCGGCCAAGTAGGAGCCTATGCGTGCGTCGCGCGCCCTAGTTCGACACGGCGATTAACGGGTTATTCGAGTTTTCTCCCGCAATCGTAATCACCAGCGGGTGATCCCCGGCGGCCACCTTCGGAACCACGAAATTCGCCTGATAAAGTCCGATAGAACCGGGCGTCAAGCCCACGTAGTTGACCGTGGCTGCGACCCCGCTCACCTTCACAGTGTAAGCTCCGGTGACCGGCGAAAGCCCGCCCGGCGTGGGAGCCCCAGTCACCAACGGCCCGGAGGCGTTAACAGGTCCACCGCCCGTGAAATACGCTACCAAGATATCGCCAACCTTGGCAGGCGAGGTGGGAGAATTTACGCTCCCATTCTGATTCACCACCACGGCGCGATTGTTGCCGTAAACGATGATGCCCGGCGTTCCCGTGGCCGGGACAATGACAGACGCCGCATTACTGGTGGAAGCGCCATTCTTCACGATCACAGTGGCCACGCCTGGAGCAATATCCTCGGGCATCTGCGCGTTAATCTGACTCGCGCTCACGTAAAACAGCGGCGCCAACTCGCCGTTAACCGTCACGGTCGTGGTAAGCAGCGTCGTGGTCAGGGGCACCGAGGTGGCTTGCCCTGTCCCGGTCGCCAGGTTCACGCCGAAAATTGAGAAGACGTTTCCCGCCGGCGTCTGGTCGGGGAGGAAACTCGCCGCATTCACCACCGCCTGCTCTGGATTCACGGATGCCGCGCGGCCGGCGCCTATAAAAATCAACTGCGGCGTGGCGGCCACTAGTTCAAAGTTGGCCTCGGCCGTTCCAAAAATTGATACGGAGCCCGCGTATTTGTTGCTCGCGGTATCGGTCAGGGTGATGGAACCCAGACAAGCGGACGTGACCGAGTAAGTTCCCGTTGCCGATACGTTGACCGTAGGCGTGTTCGACGCCTGAGTCCAATTGGCAGTCACGTTACCTTGCCCATCGAACTGCAGCACGCCCGCGATATCGGCGGCTCCCGTATTGGAAGCCCCGGAAAGCAAGTTGCCCGTCGCGCTGAAAGGCCACGTGCCTGAAAGCGTGCTGACAGCGCAAGCGCTCGGCTGCACGTTGCCGCCTCCGTTGTAGGCGTAGTTGGCGTCGGTCCCGACTAGCGTGAATGACCTAGCTTGCTGGGTGGTGGCGTTGACGGAATAAGCCACCAGCGAGAAGCTGGCGGTATCCCCGTTGGTGATGGTGATCGACCCCTGGCAGTTGGCTTGGACCGAGTACGTGCCCGAGTACACCACCTGCATTCCGAAAGCCTGGCTCCCATTGACAGCGTTGGACGTCAGGTTGAAAGTGACTTTGCTTTGCCCGTCAAACACCGCCGCTCCGTCCGAGACCAGAATTTTCGTGGGGATTCCTCCTGGCGCCAGCCGACCGCTGAGAGTGAACTCATAGGTTCCGGTCAATGTAGCAGCGGAGCACGCGCTCGCATTGGTGGCTTGCGCCGCGGAACCGGATCCGTCGAAAACCAATTGTGGGCTTGAGACTGCGAGAGCGAAGTCCGGTACGGTCGAATAGATGCTGAAAGTGACCGCATATTTGTTGTTCTCCGTGTCAGTGAGCGTGCCCGATGCCCCGCAGGTGGAGTTCACCGTGTAGGTTCCCGTGGCCGTGACGTTGGTAGTGGCGAGGTTCGCCACCTGGGTCCAGTTGGCGGTCAGGTTGCCTTGCCCGTCGAATTGCAGCACACCTCCCACATCGAGGACACCGATGACAGAGGCACCCGAAAGACTACTCCCGTTAGCGCTGAATTCGTGCACACCAGATAACGTGGCCGGGCAGGTCGACGGCTGCACATTGCCGCTCCCGTTATATGCATAGGTGGCGTCCGACCCGATTACTGCGAACGACTTCCCCTCGTTATAAGACTCCAGCGTGAACGTGCCGGTGTCTCCAGTGGCGATGCTGATCGACCCCAGGCAGTTGGATTGCAGACTATACGATCCCGAATACACCAACGCTGTTCCGAAAGTCTGGCTGGTGGTGATGGTGTTCGCCGTCATGGTCCATGTGACTTTGCTGAGCCCGTCGAAGGCCGCGGTGCCGACGGCCTGGAACAGTTTTGTGGTTGCCCCGGTAGAAGTGACTTGGCGCCCACTCAAGATGAATTCATAGGTCCCATTCAGATTCGAAGAGTTGCAGGTGCTGCTTCCGATGGTCGTCTGCGCAAAAACCGGCACGGCCGGCAGGCAGAAAAGGATTGGCAAAAAAGCAGCGTACGGTCGCGTCATCAGTGCGTTGGCCTCCTAAACAATATACCTGAGGGTCAGCTTCTGAAAATCATCAGAAGCTGGCTCAGACCAAACCCATCGCCTGGAACATCGCGATGCGTTGCTCCCGCAGCGGATCGTTAACTATCTTGCTCACGTTGTCGATGACCATCGTCGGGCGGTCCTGCGCATTGAAAGCCGGCCAGCGCGGCAACTTCGGCGTGTTTGGATTGCCGGTACGCGCGAAGGCGATCCAGGCGTCGCTGACCTTATCGGCCAGGGCCATCGCATCCGCTCCACCACCCGTCAGCCGCGAGGAAATCTTCACGTTGTCGAACGCGAATGGGATCTCCATCGTGTGAGGCGACTTGAGACGTCCACCCAGTACCGGAGTCTCCCAAGTAAAGTAATACAGATACACCGGCGCTTTGCCCAGTACAGCTCGACGTTCGGCGATCTTCATCGTCGGTGCGCCGTAGCGGTAGTCGCTGGCGATCAAGAAGTAGATGTCCGAAGGCGACGCCCCGGCATTGAGCTTGCGGTAGAGATCGATGATACCCGGCGCCTGACCGCCCAGCAGATCCTTTACGCGCGCCCGCATCGCCTCGTCGTTTAGCGTAAATGCAGAGGAGTCGTTCAGAGAGAACAACGTCATCTCGGTGCGCGTGCAGCCGATCATCACCGGCACATCGGCCGAGACCGGCGAAGCATTGGGATGGAACGGATGCTGTGGCAGGATCTTGCCGTCCACTGTCGGCGAAAATCCTACGATCGACTGGTCGGCACCCGGGTCTTCCTTCATCACGGCGAAGTACGCCGCCATGATTTTCTCCACGGGAAGGCTTTGCAATTCCCGTATATTCGTCTTCTCTATGCCGAGCTTGGCGAGAAGTCTCTCTGAATCGCGCACTGCGACGTCGCGATCCACCACTTTGATGGCCGCGCCGCTTTCAATGATCGCGCGATGGAAAAGCCCTTTAGCCGAGGGCATGGCCAGCAGCGTCTCCACCTTGCGCCCGCCGCCGGATTGGCCGAAGATCGTCACCAGGTTTGCATCGCCTCCAAATTGGGAGATGTTCGCGCGCACCCATTTCAACGCTTGAACGATGTCCAACATCCCGGCGTCCCCGGAGGCCGCGAAATCAGTGCTGAACTCGCTTAGGTTTCCAAAACCGAGCACGTTGAGGCGATGATTTACGGTCACGACCACCACGTCGCCACGGCGCGCGAGATTCGTGCCGTCATTATCGGGAGACGATCCGGAACCGGTCGCGAAGCCTCCCCCATGGCACCAGAACATCACCGGGCGCTTCCGGCCGTTACTGGCATTAGCGCCGACGGCGGGTGTCCAAACGTTGAGCACCAGGCAATCCTCGCCTTCGGCCGGCAGCTTCTCACCCGAGATACTGAGAGCGCCCGGCGTACGCGGCGGAGCGGCAGGGTCACGTTGGGGAGCGCTGTGTCCATATTCAAGAGCATCGCGTACACCGGTCCAGTTGGCCGGTTCCACGGGCGCCATAAAGCGGTTCAGTCCAGTGGTACTCGCTCCGTACGGGATCCCTTTGAAGGTCTTGATTCCGTTGTTGTCGACGCCGCGAATTTTGCCATAGGTAGTTTCGGCGGTAGCATAGTTGGCGCCTTGCGCCCTTAACTCTTCGAGCAAGAGAACGCCAGAGGCAGTGAAAGCCGAGCCGTGCTTCAAGAAGTCCCGGCGCGTAAACGGAGCGAACGGACGGTTAGGAGTCATGATGGTTTCCTTGGAGGCGATCTTATCACTTGAGCCGAGCCTCCTGCGCGTCAACGCAGTATGATGTTTCGATGCCATGCCGGCCGTCCGCCTGAGCGATATCGTCGGCGCTTTGGAGATGCAGTTCGGCGAATCCTCTTCCTTCTTGGATCTCGACACCGGCCAGGTAAAAACCGTCTCCCGCGATCTTTTGCTTGAGGCAGAGGAGTCAGGCGACGACGAAGCCCTCAAGCAGATCGCGCTCGACTGGTGCGAAGAACACCACATCGTCTCGGAGTAGCTGCGCGTCAAGTCGCCACTGCCTGGAAAATTCACTATGATAGTCAGCATGCGATTCGCCCTGTTCCTGTTCACGATTTCTTCGCTGCTCGCGCAGGATGCGGGAGCCACGCGCGCCGATTGGCCGCACTATGGCGGCACACAGTTTTCGTGGCGCTATAGCAGCCTGGATCAAATCAACACCACCAACGTAAAGGCCCTTACGCCCGCCTGGATGTTCCAGACCGGCGACTATGCGGAGAACCTGCAAGCGACGCCCATCGTGGTGGCAGGTGTGATGTACGTGATCACGGCCCGGGCGCGCGTGTTCGCGCTGGACGCCGCGACAGGCCGCCTAATCTGGCACTATGAATATCCCGAACCACCACATAGTGTTCCCGGCTTTGTTGGAAATCGCGGTGTGGCCGTGGGCGATGGCAAGGTCTTCTTTGGCACCAAGGACGATTACATGGTGGCATTGGATCAAAAGAGCGGGCGCCTGTTGTGGCGAGTCAACATCGACGACGCGCGGCAGTGCGGGTGCAACATCACCGCTGCGCCGCTGGTGGTGAAGGACAAGGTCATTGTGGGCGGCACGGGAGGCGACGGAGCGCATCGCGGCTACATCACGGCCTTCCATACCACGAATGGGCGTTTGGCGTGGCGCTGGTATGTGATCCCTGGCCCCGGGGAAAAAGGGAATGAGACGTGGAAGGGCGACAGTTGGAAATTTGGCGGAGGCGCTCCCTGGCTGACGGGCTCGTATGATCCTGCGCTGAATCTGGTCTACTGGGGCACCGGTAACGCCGCGTCCGATTTTTTTGATGGTGACCGCGTGGCTGCCGGCGCCGACAAGAGCAGGGATATAAATCTCTACACCGCCAGTGTGGTCGCGCTGGACGCCGACACAGGAAAACTGCGTTGGCATTACCAGGAAGTTCCCGATGACCTGTGGGATTACGATTCTGCCTACGAAGTCCTGCTTATCGACCGCGAGATCCGGGGCCGTTTGCGGCAGACGCTGGTTCACATGAATAAAAGCGGGTTGACGTCAGTGCTCGATCGGGCTACTGGTGAATATCTGGGGGCATTCTCGGTTCCCGAAGCGCGGACCTGGATTACCGGAGTCACCGAGGACGGCAAATTAGTCGGCCGCAACGAGCCTCAGTTGGGCAAGACCATCACCGTCTGCCCGAGCGCGGCCGGCGCGAAGAGCTGGAACTCCATGGCGTATTCGCCACGCAGCGGTTTTCTCTACGTGCCGGTCAATGAAATTTGCAACGACATTACACCGAACAATCGGGCGCCAGATGAAGGACGAGGTTACATGAACGGCGAGTTCCCAATGAAATTGGCGCCGGGGCGCACCACTTACAGCCATGTGGACGCCTGGGATCCGGTTACCGGCAAACGCGCCTGGAGCATGCCGTACAAATATCTGCTGCTGGCTTCGATGCTGTCCACGGCAGGCGATCTGGTGTTTACCGGGAACCCGGAAGGCGAATTCTTCGCGCTCGATGCCAAAAGCGGAAACAAGCTATGGAGTTATCAGACCGGCGCCGGCAATCGCGGATCGGCGGTCTCGTATGCCGTGAACGGGCGCCAGTACATCGCCACGCCGACCGGGTGGCATGTTTCTGTTGTGGGTGCGCTCGCTCAATCTTTGTTTCCCGATCAGGAGTGGCGGCTGGGCTCGACGCTGGTAATATTTGCCCTGCCGGAGGGCTCGCGATGAAGAAACTGGCGGTGACCGCGTTTCTGCTGGCGGTGTCCTCGGCGGCGCAGAATCTGACCGAAGTTTTGCAGCAGGGCGAGCAGGTGTTCGCGAAGTCTTGCGCCACCGGATACTGCCATGGAGTCAAGGGTGGGGCGGGGGGCGCTCCACGTCTGGTGGGCCGGCACTTCGATCAGGCCTATATCAACAACGTGGTCACGCGCGGAGTCCCCGATACGGGCATGCCGTCCTTCGCCACTCGCTTGTCACGACCGGATTTGGTGGCTGTGATTGCTTATGTCGCGACGCTGAACGGCATCACCAATCCCACTGTCGGCCCCGGAGGCGCAGCAGCAACCGTTTCCTCACGGCCCAAACTAACCGGCGAAGCCGCTCGCGGCGCGCGACTGTTCACCGATGCAGTGCGTAGCTTTGGACGATGCTCCACTTGCCATGAAGTGGACGATCTCGGGATTTCCGTGGCGGCTCCAATCGCGAAGGTGCCGTCCTCCGTCGCCGAGTTGAAGGCACTGGCCACGCCCGCCGTGAAGACAGCAACCATGGATGGTGAATCGATGCCGGTGCTGGTGTTGAGCGAAGGCAAGCAAAGCATCGTATTCTACGACCTGACCTCCGTCCCGCCGGTGCAGCGAAGCGCCGAACCGGGCTCAGTCGCGTTCGCGGATGGCAGTAACTGGCGGCACTCTTCCGCGGTCAAATCGTACGACGATTCGGAGCTGACCGCGATCCTCACGTACCTGCGCGCAGCGGCCAAACCGTAGGGATCGGTCAGTCCTTTTTCACGTCGCGCTTCTTCAGGAGCACACTGTTGCCATAAGGCCGCTGATAACTGACGAAATACCGGTCGTCGAACACAGCGAATTTCTCGGCCGGATAAAAGCTGATGGCCGCCATCCAGGTGTCCACGTCAGACTGATTGAGCCACATCCAACTTTCGGGCGAGTCCTCGCGATTCTTATCGATCACCACAAAGCGGCCGTCGGGCTTGAGGTACTTCGCGGTGGCGTTCACGTAGATCTGGCGGTGCTCGATCATGTGCAACACCCGGTGGAAGAAGGCAACATCGGTATCTTTCACCGGCAGCTTGGGATCATCATATTCGCCCAACACAGTGCGGAGATTTGTAATGCCTTCCTTCTTGGCCCGCGTGGCTACGTAATCGAGCATCTTCTGGTCGATATCAACCGCATACAGAATTCCGTTGGGGGCGATCGCTTTGGCCATGGGAATTGAAAAGACTCCGCTGCCGGCCCCGATGTCGGCCACGATATCTCCCGGCTTGAGTTTCAGCTTTTCAATCACCTCGTCGATCTTTAGAACGCGATCCGGCTTATCCATCGCCGCGATGTATTGCTCCGCCGGCCGCTGGGCCAATTGAGCGAGCGCGCTCGCGCAACCGATTCCTGACAACGCGAGCACTGAAATTCGAAGCTTTCTTTGCCTGGTCATTCCTGTCCTCCTGGGACGCTGATGTCGATGGGCTTCCCCCTCGGGGAAACGTATTACACACTATAGTGTATTTGTTTACGGCTTGGGAGCGCTGCGCGGGCCTAACTCGATCAGTTCTACGTTGCCGATCCTCGCCCCCTCGACGGCAAAGCGCATAGCGGTGCGTTTCAGATGCCAGCCAACACGTCCGCTGGCGCCAGGATTCATGTGCAGCAATTTCAGCTCCGGATCACGCATAACGCGGACGATGTGTGAATGCCCACAGATGAACAGGTCCGGCTTACGCTGCTTCAACTCCCGCTTCGCGCGGGCATCGTAGTGGCCCGGATAGCCGCCTTGGTGTGTCATGTAAATGCGCACGCCTTCACACGCCCACTCCAGGTCGCGGGGCAACTCAGAGCGAATTTCGGCGCCGTCGATGTTGCCGAAAACGCCACGCACCGGCCTGAACTTCTTCAGCCGGTCAAGCACTTCCACCGGGCCGAAGTCGCCGGCGTGCCACACTTCTGCGCATTTCTCAAAGTGGTTGAATATCGCTTCATCGAGGAAGCCATGGGTGTCGGAAATGAGGCCAACCTGCACGAATACGACTGCGCTCAGCGGTCCTGGTCCTTGGCGCGGCCGCCGCGAAGCACCAAGCCAACGGCTTCGTTCCCCTCGTGGCACGCGTATTCGTAGATCTGATAGTTGTCATCCCGGGTCATCGGAAAAGACACTTTCCAGGGTCGAGTGTAAACGGCCGGATCATCGATGGTTACTTCGTAGCTGATTGTGCCGGGGTCGACGCGGGTGAAGCGCTCGACTACATGCAGCCCTTTGCTCTGCGGAACCCCTTTGATGCGCCCGCTCGCCGCGCTGGTCGTTATCCAGCCTTTGCCGTTGTAGTTGGTTGTGTCGACGACCAGGGTCTTGCCCTCCCAGTGCCCAATCGAGTCTCCGTTCCACTGGCGAATAGTGTCGGGAAGGTGCTGGCTCGAGGTCAGTGGAATGATTCGAGCTTCATGAATCATTTCGGAAACGATCAACACGTATCCAGGAGTCTGCACAATTTGATATGCGTTGTTGTAACCGGCCGGGAACATTCCGCCGGGCAATCCGCGGGTTATGCATCGATCCCACGGGCTCATGTATTTGTAAGAGTCGGAGTTGTGCGCCAGGTTGTAGTTTCGCTTGGACTCGCCGGCGGGCGATAACGGAACTCTTCCATCCGGAGGATCCACCACCAACGAGCTTTGCCGGGTTGAGACGATTTTAGTTCCCGAGTCGAGCCACAGCCGGTTGTAGTCACCAACGTCCCCTTCTTTGGGAGGGCCGTCGACTCGATTTTGAGCGGCTCGGCTCTCAAGTTCGGCCGACTCCTCCTCGGTCAGTATAGGTTTCCCTTCAAATTCTTTGGGGCGTTCGAACGGAGTAATGGTCGCGTTGGTCCACGTACCCTGCAGATCCGGCTGGCCGTCGGAAGTCCGCGGCTGACCGGACAACATCGCCGAAGTCAACAACATCAAGGCGATTGCAATGGTAGTTATTGCTCGACTGCTCATAGGGTACCTGCCGTGATCCTAACCGGCGGATGGTTCGGTGTCAACTCGAGGCAATTTCGCCACTAGCGAATGTCGGCCTCGGCGCTCTGCAGTTCCAGACCAACCCGCTCGCCGTTGATGAGCACGAGCGCCGAATTAATTAGTTGCTGACCGGTTAGATCATAATCGACGTAACGCCGCAGCTCGGCCAGGGGAAAGAAAAACTCGATGGATTGCGAAGCCGCGGAAACGGTGGAACTGAAGACGATGCCGTCGAAATCAGAATCCTTTGGGACCATTGCCAGCAGCGGCCGGATCAGATGCGAGACGTGCCGGTCGAAGGCCAAGGCAGCGATGCGGTACTGGGAGCCCAGGCCGGAAGGAGCAAGGTTGGTGGTGACCGATAACTGAAGATACGATTTTCCGTGAAAGCCCACCAGCACCGGAGGCGCGTAGGATACGAAGTGCGCATCGGCATCCAACTCATGCACGATGCGGTCGATCAGGCCTTGATATGAGATCTGTTTCTGCTGCAACGCGGCGATGGATAGATCGTGGACCGGCGCCGGCGGTGGAGGCGGAGCAACTGCTGGTGGAGGTGGAGGGGGAACGACTCGAGCCTCCGGGGGATCCGGCCAGAATGAAGCCGGCTTGCCGTTGATGAAGACTTGCGATTCGAGCAAAGCATTCATCCGCTGATCCACATCGGTGCTGGCGGCGATTCTCTCGGCGGTGGCGAACGGAACGATAAGCGCCAGGTTCTCGGGATGTTCGACAGGGACGCCTAACACCTGTTTACGAACGTGGTGGGCCACTTCGATGGCAAACGCGTTCAGCTCAGATTCGCCGCTAAGCCGCGACGCGGTCGCCTGAAGGATCGGAAGCATGACGTCGCGATAGGTCTGCTTCACCCGCTCGTTCTGGTTCATGGACTCCTCAGAGTAAGAGGCGAAATAATTTCCCGTGACCTGAAGCACCGTATGGCCTTGGAAATTCGTGAAGCGGATGGAGCGCTGGTCGTTCTGTTGCTCCTGCTGTTCGGTGAGGTCCAACTTGCGGCTCAGATAGAACCGATATGGATACTGGTGCGATGTGATGTCGACGGCGGCGGCTTTCAATTCCGGAAAATGCTTCTGCTGGAGCGCACGCATAGCCGGGTCGAGAATCTCCGGCGGCGAGAGCACCTGGGCAAAGCACAGAGGAACAAGAGCGGCCACAGCCGCGCCGAACAAAACAACTTTCCGTTGGTACATATATAGCTCCTACTTGCTGAGCGTGAAGTCCAGCATTGTATTGCTCGCCACAGCGGCGGGTTTGGATTGCGATTTCATGCCTTCGCGCCAGGCAGTGACGGTGTAGCCGCCGTCCGGGATGTTGTCGATCTTGTAGTTCCCGGAGGCGTCGGCCTCGGCAAAATACGGCGTAGGCGCGACGATGATATATCCGGACATTTCGGAATGCACGTTGCACAGCAGAGGAACGATGCCCGGCGTATCGAACTTGAACGAGCGAATCTCGCCTTTCGGCCAGGTACCCAGGTTGTGGTTCAGCTTCTTGTTGCCCGAAATCGACGGCCAAAAGATGTTGTGCTGCACGTTGTCGCCGTTGAGGAAATCGACAGTTGAGCCGGCTAACACGACTAAGACGTGTGGCTGGAACAGAAGAGACTTCTGGTCCATCACGATGTGTTTCTCGGGCGGAGGGAAGTTTTTGCCGGCGATGGCGTCGACGTAGACTACGGCCGCTCCCTTCCCGCCGCTGATTTTTCCGCTCAAATTGCCGCCGCGGGCGATTACACAACCGGCCACAAAAGTTAGGACGGCTTTCAAGAAACGACCATGGATTGACATAGCTTGTCGCATGAATTAGTAAACGAACTCCAATCCGAAGAGCGCGGTGTTGATCCGAAACGGATTCTGAGCCTGTTGAAGGTTCGTGGTTGATGTTACGCTCTCCACGCTCTGCTCAGGCCGGAATTGATATTCAAAGGACGCTTTGATATTAGGATGAATCAAAAACTGCACGCCGGGTGTGAAGCGGTTGCGAGTGGATCGCAGCGGCGCGAAGAAGGGAGTGCCACTGGCCAACGCGAAACCGTTGATGCGGTCAGCACTGGAGTTGACGCCGTCGTACCGCATGATCAGCATTACCCAAGGCAAAAGGAGAAAATCGGACTGCACAAATCCGCCGCTGAAGGTGGCCGGCATGTTGGAAACGAACCGCACCGGGTAGGGCCCCATGGTGGGGGAAAGCGGAAGAAGAATCACATTGCCGGACGAATCCACGGGCAGCAGGTTGTCGTCTTTGCCATGCATGTAAAGGCCGTAGATGTTGAGTTTCCGGTAATTGAAGCTGAAGTCGCCTCCAGCGCGATAGTAAGGCTCGTGAACGGTCAGCAGCGTAGTGTCCACGCCGCTCGACTCCAGCCCAACGAACCCCTGGCGCGAATTTCCACGCAGATAAAAGCCGCCAAAATTCAGATACGTGTGGTCGCGCGGGCCGGCTGGACCGGCGGCCTGAATATCCTTGCGGCTGGCCTCATTCCGCTCCAGATTGAAGCGGTAAGAAAAGCGCGTGTAGAGAGCCTTGGCGCTGGTGTTGGAGGCAAACCCGACTCCGCCATTTGCGCTCCCCGTTGCAGAGGGAACAAACGGGCTGGTATTGTCCGACTGATTGAGGCCGCTGGTATTTTGATCGACAACCGCGACCGAATAATGGTAGCCGCCATAGAGATGGCCTCCACTCAGCTCGATCCCCTTGGCTGCATTCGCGAACATGAACTGGTTCGCAACGTTCTGCTGATTGGTGAGCGAATTGATCACACCGATGTTGCTTTCCAAGTAAATATCATAGGGGCTGAGATTGATGCTTCTGGCCTGGGTGAAAGGCAAGTCCAGCTCGAATTGTCCAGCCCGGAAATGGAGAGTATCGGTGGGGAGGTGGAAAACCCGCCCGATGTTTACGAACTTCAAGTAACCGTCGCCCAATCCGCCGGCGGCGTTGCTTCCTCCGACGCTGACATCGTTATCCACCCAGAATGCTATGTCACTGCCCAGGTTACCAGCCGAGAATATGCTGAATAATCCGGTCTCGAAGTCGGTGGCCGGAATGAAAGGCGGGACGGTATTCGGTCCTCCGACGCTGTTGAAGTTGCCGCGACGTCCAGTGGTCACCTGGAAAAAGGTGTTCATGCGGAAACCGATCGGTGGCAAACCTGGGATGGTGCCGGGCCAAATGGCATTAGGCCACACCTCTTTTTGCGCCGGGGCACCCAGTAGTGTGGCCGGAACTTTGAGATACGTTTCGTCGTCCTTGGGAAACTTGAAACCGGCGTCCTTGAATGCTTTTCCGAAGTCGTTGAGCTTTGGGAAGTCGACGTGGCAGGTACTGCAGGAGGTTTGATACTGGCGGGAAAACGCCGGAATTGCATGTGCTTTGGGAACCATCAGAGGGAAGGCTATGGGGAACAGGACCGTCCCCGGCAAAAAGAATCGAAGAATACATCGCCGCATGAGCATCTCCTTTGACGCCACGATAAAGGCGCCCTGAAATCAGAATTACAAAAACTACCCAATCAGTTATGGGTCTGGTTTGGCTATAGCGCGCCGGATCAGGATAGCAGTGACCACCGCAGCGGCTAAAGTGAACGCTCCCATGGCCACGTGAGCGGTGGTTGCGATGATTACGATCAGGGGGTCAATGTCGTCGAACGACTGCATTGTCAAGAGCGCGAAACCCAATAGCAATTGGACGGTCGTCAGCATTATCAAGGCAATGGCAGCGGAACGCACCTCGGGTGTCTCGGTACGCAGAATCGCCGCCATAGCCGGGCCGAGAAAAACTGCCACAACGAGCGCGCCGAGTATGTGAGGGATCCCGCCTGTGACGCCGTGACGGAAGATGGCGCCGAGGCTGACTTGCAGAAGCACGAGCGCGGCAGTGGTGGTCGCCAGAAATCGGACGCGCGAACCATCCTGGATCGGCTTCGGAATCTGGTTCCAGCTTTCCGAAGTAAAGACTGCAACCACCATTGTGGCCGAGAACAAGAGCAGAGCGAGAACAGTGTGGGCGACTCTCACGGGCACCGGAAGTGGACCGGTCTCGAGCGCAACGGACCACTGAACCACGGTGGCGGCGAACGCGGCCCAGCCGAGCAGTCGCAACCAAGACTGTGCTTTTGACCGCGAAAGCGAAAACACCAGGCCAGCCATCAGGATGGTCATGGCCACTCCTGACCACGCGTGGGTCTGACCTAAGGAGTACAGCGGCCGCTCCTCGCTGGTGGACACCACCGGGCCGTTAACGAAAAGCATGGCGGTGCAGGCCGCGACCAGAACGGTATAACGGTGCAACCACGGATTCTGCATGCGTAGCAGCTATCGGGACGGCACCACTTGGCTCAACGACTGCGTAGCGGCTGCCGGAGCGATGCCGACTTGTCCAGGCCGTTCGTAGTAAGCGATCCAGCGACCAAAGGACAAAATTCCGATCCACAGGACGAGCGAGAGGCAGGCCGCGATTTTAGCAACGGCTGGAATTGCCGGCGCGCGATCGAGCTCGGATGCGTTTCCGTAGACGCTGCGATGGAACACGAGAGCGTGGACTCCAACCAATGTCAGAAACAAGAGCTTCAGTTGAAAGTACGGGTTGTCGTAATATTTGTCGAGCTTCGCTCCTGCCAGCAAAACACCGCAAGTCACCATGACGACGAACCCGATCCGCTTCCAGAGGCGGGTCTGCGCAATCACATCCGAGACCGGCGTGTTGGGCATGGCGAGGCCGAGCAATCGCAGGTCGGTCATCAGGATCAGTCCGCCAAACACCGCGATGGAGCTGAGATGGAGCGACATGATGACGGGATACGCCAAGGCGGATTCGCGCAGGGCTGTGAAGAAATCCAAGCTTGAGACCCATTGGCTGAATTGGGCAAGTATTGGCATTTAGAGCCCACCGCAGTTTCTAAGTGAAGGCATAAAAAAGTCCGGCGAAGACGATGGTGATCCACAGCAGCAAAGAGACCGCGCCCACCAGCCCGGCGACCAGCGGCGGAGGCTTGGACAACGCGACCTTGCGATGGATCGTGTAGTTATAGACGATGGCGATCAGCAGGCAAATAATTTTGAGCCGGAAAGCAGGGCTGTAATAATAGCGGAGCGGATCTGAGGTGAAGATCACCAGCCCCGAGGTGATGACGATGATGAGACCGGCGAGTGTCCACAACATCGTATCCTTGACGAGCTGGGCGGCGGTTTGGTGACGCATGCCCAAGCCGAGGAGCCGCAGGTCCACCAGGGCAATCGTGCCAACCGACATGGCGAACGATGCGATATGTATGCACTCGAAGAGTGGGAAGGCCCACTCGTTGTTGTTGAGCGGATTGGTCGCGGGATCGTAGACGAAGAGCATTGTCTCAGATGCCTGCAAACCAGGAGTAGCCGAACTCCGGGGATGCTGAGCCCAGACCTTTGCCGATGTTTTTCAGAGTGTCGGTGACCTTGATGTGCGACAGGTATTTCACGCTCTTGTAGCCGAGCTGGCGCGCGACGCGCAGACGAATGGGAGCACCATGAGGCGTGGGCAGATCCTGGCCATTCAGGCCGTATGCTAGAAGCGTCTGGGGATGAAACGCATCGGGCAAGTCCAAGCTGTCCCAGGATTCATCGAAAGGAAAGACGACTACGAACTTGGCTTGCGGGCTGATTCCCACGGAATTCAAAACGGTAGAAAGAGGCACGCCGGTCCATTCAGCGATGAAGGACCAGCCTTCTTCACAAGCCTGATGCGTGATCTGAGAGCGCGAAGGCAAACGCTTGAGTTCATCAAGCGAGAAAGTGGTTGGGCGGGCAACCATACCATCCACGGTGAGCCGCCAATCCGCGAAACGGCCGGCCAGAAGACGCTCGAAGCGTTCCGTCTTGGGAGGATCGCCACTAACGGGAATGACTTTGGAGATGTCGCTCCGATTGAATTCGCGCGCGAGCGAATGATAAGACATCAGGACCCGCTGGGTGGCATACGTGAGAGTTTCGCCGACGCCCCAGATGCCGCCGCTGTCGGGGGGGATGAGTCCGTAACGGGAAGCCAGGCGTGCGGCGTAGGTCAACCCGGCGGCTCCGGCGCCAGCGGCTAGACTGTCGGTAATGAGTTTGCGGCGGGAGACCGGATTGCTCACGAGGGCTCCTTTCTGATAGCGGGGTGACCGGTGATCATGGCCTGCATACGGCTGGAAAATCCGGCAACGATCACCATAGCGATGTGAACGAGAAAAAAAAGAACGAGGATGTCCCCGAGGAAAAAGTGAATGGTGCGCGCGGTCTGGTGGCCTCCGAAGACGGTAACGAACTGTGGAATCACGGAAGTGATGGCCGGAGACATGGCGAATCCTGTGATGATAATGAGCGGAAAGATTACAAATATGACGGTGAGGTAGAAAAGCCGCTGGAGGACGTTGTAGGAATCCTCTTCGACCGGGCGCTTGAAACGCAGATGCTCAACCATGCCGTCGCGCAGGGATCGCCAGGAGAGGTCGGCCATGGCAGGGAGCAGATGCGTGCGGAAGTGTTGCGTGAAGATGCCGGAAACAAAATATAGCGAACCCGCGAGGACGGCGATCCACGCTGATTGGAAGTGCAGCGAGCGGCCCCAGCCGGACGGTCCGCCCAACATGGTTGGAAGCGGAAGATCGAAAAGAGAGGGACTGCCGATGCCCCCGGTTTCGCCCCAATAGAAATGTGGGTGTGCCAGGATGATGGCAAAGCCGCTGACGACCAGTCCAAAAAAGCTGAGCGTGAAAATCCAGTGAGTGATGCGAACCAGCGCCGAATGGCGGGGCGAATCCAAAACGTCTGAGGTTGGAATCGCGAGCCTCGGGGCGTATGCAAAGTCGGCCATTGTCAGTGGCAAAAGAATAACATGCGGAGAGTGGGCGGGACAACATAGAGGGCAATTTCGACACGAACGTGTAACCAAACCATCGGATTTTGGGTTATACATATTTTGAGGAGACTTGCCATGCCTACTCTCCGTAATGCAATTGTCATCGGTATTGCTTTTTTGCAGGCGCCGCTAGTGGCGCAGGTTGCTCGCGGGGCGCGGGTCTTGCCGCAACTGGTGCAGCCTCCAGTCCCGTCCGATCCTTTGGAGTTGGTCACGGGTAACGCTCAACCCGTGCAGGACGTGAGCCAGCGGGCCGAAATCATCAACCTGCTCCTCAATGCGCACCGGAATTCCAATGTGCGGGCGCAGCCTTATGACCTAAAGACTACGTTCACCGCGACTGGTTCTTCGACTTCGAGCGGGGTCTGGCAGTTGGAAGACATGTCGGTGGCCGGGTTCTATCGCTGGACGGCTCAAGGCCCTAACTTTTCCGCCGTAAACCTGCAAGCCAATCGCATACTATATAGCAGTCAGCCCGCAAATTCCCTGCCCTTGCGGCTGCTTCAGGTTCGCGAGGCCATTTTCTATTCGGAGCCGATGGTGGGACCGCGCGCATCGCTTCGGACGGCGCCCGGGAGCCTTAACGGCATTGGCGTGGTTTGCGCGCTGATTTCCCACAATGCTAATACCTCGAGCCAAACCGGTGGCCGGCGGTGGGACGAAGAGGAATATTGCGTGGATCCTAAGGCGGGAACGTTAATGACTTACTCTTTGGCGCCGGGCCTGTACGTCCAGTACGATTACTCCAAGGCGCTACAGTTTCACGGCAAGCTGATCGCCAATAAATTCACCATTACGCAAGCGGGCCAGACGGTAGTCGAGGCGCAGACCGAGAGTATAAGCGACCCGTCCAACAATCCCACAGCGTTTCAGACTGCCGGTTTGAATCAGATCGGTGTGGGACCTGTCATGTCGGCGCCGTGGCACGTCAGGTCGATGAGGCCGGCGCCAGCGGGCGCGCCGGGCGGTACTGCGCAGATCGTGGTGCTGCACGGGAATCAATCGCCGGATGGCCAATTAACAGAAGTAGAACTGTTGGCTTCTTCCGACGCCTCACTCAATGACCCGGCGCTGGCGGCTGCGTCCAAATGGGTAGGCGGCGTGATGGGTCAAGAACCCGAGCCAGGCGCGACGCCGCAGTCACACGAGGTTCTGATGACCGTCCAGTATTCTCCACAGCAGTGATCGGGCCGCGGACGGCCTGGTTACTCATATCGCAGCGCCACCAGTGGATCCACATTAGTCGCCCGATGCGCCGGCAGATAGCAGGCCAACAGCGCTATCACGGCCAGAATTCCGGCTACGATGGTCATAGTGACAGGATCGCGCGCACTTACGCCGAAAAGCAGGATGGAGAGCAGGCGGGTTAGCGCAAGCGCTCCGACGAATCCGATCAACAGGCCGGCGGCAGTCATGCGCAACCCGCTCGACAATATGAGCCAGCGCGTCGCGGAGCGGCTGGCGCCCAGGGCCGCGCGAATTCCGATTTCCTGGGTTCGCTGCACCACCGAGTACGAAATGACGCCGTAGATCCCGATCGCGGAAAGCGCCATCGCCACAGCGGCAAAGACTCCGATCAGCACGGCGCGGAGCCGGTCCGGCGCCAGCGATTCCGACTTGATCTGTTCCAGCAATTTAATGTCCGTAAGCGGCTGATCTTTATTCAACGCATATACTGATTTCCGCAGCGCTTCTCCGAGCAGCGCCGGGTCGGTGGCGGCCCGCACCACCAGCGCCGTAAAGAACGTCGGGCTCTGCTCGTTGGTAACGTACATGCCGGACGCGGCAATCGTGTCGTCGAGATCGCCGACCTTTTCATCGGCCACAACACCCACTACCTCCCACGAGATCTCCGGTCCCAACTGCGTTTTACCGGGGACAATTTGTTGCACTAGAATTCGCTGGCCCAGTGGCTCTTGATTTGCGAAATACTTCTTGGCCATCGTTTCGTTTATGACGGCCACAGGAGTAGCACCGGCAAGATCGCGGTCAGTAAGCCCACGGCCTTTGCGAAGGCGCATTCCCAGCGCCCGGAAATAGGATGGGCTCACCATCTTAAAGAAGCATGCGGGCCGATGAGAGCGGTCCACGAAGGGACGGCCTGCAATCAGAAATGGCATTCCATAGCCCCAACCGCGCATCGGCAACGCCGAGGTGACTGCGACATCGCGGACGCCGGGCAGCGCCTCGACACGGTCAACAATCTGGCGTAGATAGTTGTTGAATTGAATCGCATCGGGGAATCGCTTTTCGGGAATTGGAAGCCCAGCGGTAATTACGTTCGTCGCGTCAAAACCGGTTTCCACCCCTTGGATCTGAAA
>DATHOT010000174.1:0-2459 GCA_035484655.1 Bryobacteraceae bacterium
GGTCTTCACCGTGCTCTCGCTCACAAAAAGCTTCTCGGCGATTTCGCGGTTGCTCAGGCCCTGGGCGATCAGTTCAAGGATCTCAAGCTCACGGCGAGTGATATGGAGGTCCTCACGTTTTCTTTCGTCAGGGATGAACGGCCCCTCGGCAGGGACGGGGACCTCCCTCACAACAATTGTCTGGCGTTTTGCTGTCAGCTTGAGGCCAAGCCAGATGCCAAGACCGGCAAAGGTCGCGGCGATCAGTCCACCGTAGATTTCGATGGAATGTTCGACGACCAGGAACTGATATTCGGTCCACTGGAGCAGAGCGATCAGGATTCCGCCGATCAACCCGTACATGAGGACGTGGCGCTTCATAAGTTGCAGGAGGATTCGTTACCGAAATTATCACACCCAGGAAGGAACCTGGGGACAGATGGGACTTTCCCCAGTTTTAGGGAAAACCAGGCAAATCTGTGACGGTCGAAAAACGGGGGAACGTTCCGTCTGTCCCCGCATTTCCTGCACAGGTGGTTCGCTATGCTTCTCTCAGGGCAATCATTGGATCCACCTTCGTCGCGCGCCTCGCTGGAAGATAGCTGGCTAGAACGGCGACGGCAAACAAAAGCACAGGAACGATCACAAACACGGCCGGATCATGCGGGCGCACGCCGTAAAGCAAACTGCCCATCAATGACGCAGTGGATGCAGAAACGACCATGCCGGCCACAATTCCGAGGCCCGCCAGCACAAGACCCTTTTGCAAGAACAGCTTCAGGACGCCGCCTCGCCCGGCTCCCAAGGCCATGCGAATACCGATCTCACGCGATCGTTGGCTGACCATGTAGGCCAGTAAGCCATAAATTCCGATGGAGGCCAGAAGCACCGCCAGTCCGGCGAATCCGCCCACCAGATCGGCAGAAAAACGGCGTGAAGACAGTGACCGATCAAGGATGTCATCCATAGAGGCAACATTGAATACGGGTAAGCCGGGATCAATGCTTTGGATTTCATGCCGAATCTGTGGTTCGAGCTGGGGCGCGGGCAGAGACGTTCGCAACACCACGTTCACTTGCTTGCTGGGGTCTTGATAGGTCGAAACGTAGATGTGGGGAACGCCATCGATGTCGAGACCGTCACTCTTGATGTCCTTAATAATGCCCACGACGGTCGTCCATGGCTTGGCAGGGTCCCTTCCGAACCGTACTTGGCGGCCCAGCGGATCGTGGGTTGGCCAAAACTTACGGGCGGTGCTTTCATCAACGATGGCCACTGGCTGTTTGCCGTCTTCATCGCCCTCGGTGAATGAGCGGCCGCGTATCAGCGTCGCCTGCAACACCTTAAAATAATCGGGGCTAATCCGAATTCTTTCGGCGCGCAGATCCTGCGAGGACTCGACCGGTCTATCTTCAATCGCGAAGCGTTCAATCCTTAAGCCACCGACCGCGTCGGGGTTGCTATTGGTGGTCGGCAGAGATGAGGTGATTGCAGCGATTTCCACTCCCGGAATCGCCTTCATGCGCCGCAGCACCTCACGATCAAAGTTGGCCATACCAGGAATGCTGAGATACGGATCCGTCTTCGGATTGTTGGGAACTCCTAGCCACGTGTTTGCCGTGACCACTTGAGTGGGATGAAAGCCTGGATTTTCCTGCAACAGATCCCGCAGCGTACGCAGCAGCAAGCCGGCTCCCGCCATGAGTATGACGGCAAATGCCAGTTCCGAGACGATTAGAACATCCCGCAATCGGCCGGTCGCAGTGCTGTAGCCGGACCCGCGACCGCCTTCACGAATGGCCGCGGAGAGAGCGACTTTTGCCGAATGAAGCGCTGGAGCAAGTCCAAACACTAAGCCGGTGAGAATGGAAATCAGCAGAGCGAACGCCAGCACCACCCAGTCGATTCGTACTTCGTTCAGCCGGGGAACGTTCGATGGCACAAAGCGCAGGATGAAACCCAAAGTACCCACCGCGGTTAAGATTCCCGCGGCACCGCCGATGAGCGACAGCAGCATGGACTCGGTCAGCATCTGGCGCACCATGCGGCCGCGGCTCGCCCCCAGCGCTAATCGCACCGCCATCTCTTGTTGCCGCCCCGAAGCGCGCGCCAGGAGAAGATTGGCAATGTTCAACGATACGATGAAAACGATCAGGATCACCGCACCTAGTAACACCAGCAGCATGGGCCGAACATTGCCCACCAAAGTTTCTTGCAAGGGTTGAATCTCAACGGTCCATTGCGCCTGCGGCGGATAATCGGTGGGAAAGTCGTGGCGCAAGTCGGCGGCCATGGCAGTGAGCCGCGCCTGCGCTTGCGCCAGTGTCAGGCCAGCCTTCAGTCGTCCGATTCCAGATCCTAAAACCCGGTTACCACGGATTGGCGGGGGAAAGGGATCTCCGCTGAGTCCGCCGGCGCCAAACACGTCCACGTCGCCGGAAACTGTCGGTCCAGGATGGCGAAATCCGCGTGGCAGGACC
>DATHOT010000175.1:0-21266 GCA_035484655.1 Bryobacteraceae bacterium
CTATTTGCTGGTCGTGTTAGGGCGCAACAGCCCGATCGGGCAACTGTACGAATGGTTGTTCGGCGCGCCGCTGGTTTTTTCCTGGCAGGCGGCGGTGGTGGCGGCGCTGTTTCACTCCACTCCCTTACTGGTGAAGTCGGCCCGAGCCGCGTTCGAAAGTGTGGACCGTTCCTTTGAGCGCGCCGCGCGCAATCTGGGCGCCTCCGAGCTACGGCTCTTCTGGCGGGTGACATTACCACTCGCGCGCCGTTCGATTCTTGCCGCCGGGGCATTGGCCTTCGCGCGATCGCTGGGCGACTTCGGAGTCACGCTCATGATCGCCGGCAACATTCCGGGCCGCACGCAGACGGTCGCGATCGCGATCTACGACGCGGTGGAAGCGGGCAATGGCGCGACCGCGCGGGTTCTGGTGGTGATCGTCTCTGTCATTGCACTGATCGTTTTGGGTGTCGCAAACCGGCTCACCACCAATCCCTTCGGGCCGCGTCAAACCGCGCTATGATCCAGGCGCGTCTCCGCAAGAATTTCACGCCGGGCGCTGAATCCGCCGGTTTTTCACTGGATGTCGAGTTCCAGGCGGCCCAAGGCATCACGGTTCTTTTTGGGCCCAGCGGCGCCGGCAAAACACTGACGCTCGATTCCATCGCGGGATTTGTGCGCCCGGATGAAGGCCGCGTCCTGGTGGACGATCAGATCCTGTTCGATGCCGCGTCCGGCGTTTGCCTGGCACCACGAGCGCGCCACTGCGGCTACGTATTCCAGAACTACGCGCTGTTTCCTCACATGACGCTACGCAAGAATCTGGAATTCGCCCTCGATCGCAGCCCCCGGCTGGAGCGCCATCGAAAAGTGAACGAGATGCTGGAAAAGTTTCACCTGGCCGATGTTTCCGGACGCCGTCCTCACGAGCTTTCCGGAGGGCAGAAACAGCGCTGCTCGATCGCGCGCGCGTTGATCGGGTCGCCGCGGCTGCTGCTGCTGGATGAGCCGGCCCGGGGTCTCGACGTTCCTCTCCGGGCCGAGCTATATTCCGTTCTTCGCGAGGTGCGGCAGGATTTCGGGGTTCCGATTCTTTTGGTCACTCACGATTTCGAGGAGTGCTTGGAGCTGGGCGACGAAATGCTGGTCTTTCGCGAAGGCCGAATCGTTCAAACCGGGGCGCCGCGAAAGGTCTTCGATCAGCCGGTCAACGTCGACGTAGCAAGATTGCTGGGACTCTACAATCTTCTGCCGGCGGAAATTCGGGCACTCGACCCCGGCCGCAACGTGAGCCGGATTCGTTATCGCGATTTCGAATTGACCGGCCCGTATTTTCCGGGACGACTGATTGGCGATCAAGTGTGGTTGTGTATCCGTCCGGACCTGCTATCGGTGACGACTCGCGATGGGCATTCAATAGGAAATCAGCTGCCGGCCACACTGGTGCGCGTGGTGGAGAAGCCGGATCGTCTACGGCTGGAGTTCGCGGGCGACATCGCGGTGGATGTATCGCGGGCCGAGTTCGAGAAGCATCGCGGCGTCAAGGAATGGCTGATCGAGTTTCCGCGCAGCACCCTGCGGATCCTCTAGAGCGCCGATTTTATGAAGCGATACTGCATCACGGACTCACTCGAGGTGGCCGCGCGCGCCGCTCGCGAAGGCGTCGACCTGATTCAAATCCGAGCGAAAGAGCTTTCAGGACGCGCGCTTACCGAACTTGTGCGGAGCGCTGTCGCGGCGACGGGCGACAGGATTTTGGTCAACACTCGCGCCGATGTGGCATTGGCGTGCGGCGCGCGGGGAGTGCATCTGCCTTCCGGCTCGGCTGCCCCCAGCACCATCCGCAGAATCACGCCCCCGGGATTTTTGATCGGCGTGTCCTGCCACACCATCGAGGAGTTGCAGGCAGCCGAGCGCGAAGGCGCCGACTTCGCCGTCTTGGGCCCGGTCTTCCAGAGCATCACGAAGCCGGTGAATCCTATCGGAATTGAAGCTTTTCGTGCGGCTACACAAAGCGTGCGCCTGCCCGTATATGCGCTTGGCGGCGTGACGGCGGACAATGCGCCGCTGTGCATGGAAGCGGGTGCGGCCGGCGTCGCTGGCATCTCCTTATTCGCGTAACATAAGGATTTGCTCCCCGAGACGTCCACCCAGCGCCAAAAAAATCTCGGCGTACTGCTGCGCGTAGGGATCTTCGCGCTCATCGCAATTCTCGGGAACTATTTCATTTTTCCAATCATCATTGCTTTTTTTGGCGTGCCGATTCTGGTGGTGGCGACCCTGGGCACTTTTGCCGCAGCCGCGGTTGCCAACTCTATTGTGCTGCGGATTTACGAACGCGGGCAGCTGGCCGATATCGGCCTGGAATGGACTGCGGCATCGCGCCGCAATCTGGCGGTGGGAGTCCTGGGCGGACTCGGGGCCGCGCTGGTAGTGCTGGTTTTGCCGCTGCTGGTCCGGATCGCCTATCTAGTGCCGGTCCCGAACGAGCACTTTCAGTGGCCGGCCGCTCTATTCGTTTCCATCGTGCTTTTGTTCGGCGCGGTGGGCGAAGAGATGCTGTTTCGTGGATATATGTTCCAGGTGCTGGTCAAAGCTATCGGCCCTTTCGCGACTATACTTCCCATGAGCGTTCTTTTTGGCTTGGCGCATTCGGATAATCTGAATTTTACGTGGCTGGCGCTGCTCAATACCGTGCTGTGGGGAGTCGTGCTCGGCTATGCGTTTCTCCTGAGCGGGGACCTGTGGCTGCCCATCGGCCTGCACTTCGGCTGGAACTGGACTCTTCCGTGGTTTGGGGCCAACCTGAGCGGGTTTACAATGGGAGTGACCGGGTACTCTATGCATTGGAAGGTCGGCGAACTCTGGAGCGGCGGTGCTTATGGCCCCGAAGGCGGATTGCTGACGAGCGTAACAGTCGTGGCTGTATTCTTTTATCTGCAGAGAGCTCCGATTCAATACCAGGAAGCGTTTCTGTTGCGGGAGGCGTCATGAATCGTAAGCGTTGGTCTGCTGTCTGCATGGTTCCTTCTGCCTGCTGCCTACTGCTTCCCGTTCTCGGTCTGCTGACACCGGTTTACGCTACCGACAAAAAGCTCACCGAAGACGACCGTATCGAGATTTTGCGCGGCATGATGGCGGAATATGCGACCGCCAAGACCATCCTCCCGCGGTCCAGAAAGCCGCTGCCTTTTGACAGCGCCGGAACCTGGGACAAGCAGGCCTGGGCGGAAGCCGGCCAACAGTTTGGCCCGGCGGCGCGCGTGGGTGATCAGGTACAAATTACGCACGTGAACATGGAAAGCGACAAGATTGTGCTCGAAATCAACCACGGCATGAAGGGCGGCAAGGGCAACTGGCGCGATCACGTATCGATCGGAATGGGAGGCGGCATGGCGCCAGTCAACACGCAGCAAAACTCGAATGCGCCTAGCGGCACAAGTATCGTGTTGTTATTCAACAAGCCGCTGCCCTCATTGAAAGCGGCTGACATTAAGAAGATTCTGGCGCCGGTGTTGGCCTTTGAGAAGGAAAGCGCCACCGAAAATTACGTCGAGAAACTTCCGGAGCCTGTTCAGAAAGCGATCAAGGCCAACAAAGCGATGGAAGGCATGAATCGCGACGAGGTATTGCTGGCCATCGGGAGGCCGCGCCGCAAAGAGCGCAATGTGACGAAGGATGGCGCCGAAACCGAAGACTGGGTCTACGGCGATCCTCCAGGCAAGATCACTTTCGTGACCTTCACCGGAACGAAGGTTACCGAGATCAAGGAAGCTTACGCCGATGTTGGCGGTTCGACCGCGGCGCCGGTGCGGTAGGCGTTCGCTACAAAAACCAGAAACCAGAAACTAGAAACCTATACACTGAAGTTGTATATGGCAATCAAAGTAGGCATAAACGGTTTTGGGCGCATCGGCCGCAACGTCGTCCGCGCTGGCCTGGATCGTTCAAACATTGAATTTGTCGCTGCCAACGACCTTACTGACACGAAGACGTTGGCGCATTTATTGAAATATGACTCCATTCTCGGCCCTTTGCACCAAGAAGTGAAGGCCGAGGGCGATGCGATCGCGGTGGGTGGAAAGCGCATCAAGGTTTTTGCGATTAAAGATCCGGCGGAGCTCGACTGGGCATCGGTCGGCGCTCAGATCGTGGTCGAATCCACTGGTCGATTCACTGACAAGAAGGATGCCGAGAAACATCTGCGCGGGCCCGTTAAGAAGGTCATCATCTCGGCGCCCGCTAAGGATGAAGATGTCACGCTGGTGCTGGGCGTCAACAACGACATGTACGATCCGGCCAAGCACAAAGTCATTTCGAATGCCAGTTGCACCACCAATTGCCTGGGGCCGGTGGCGAAGGTGCTGCATGAGAAGTTCGGCATCGAGAAGGGATCGATGACCACCATCCACAGCTATACCAACGACCAACCTGTGCTGGACTTTCCCCACAAGGATCTGCGCCGGGCGCGCGCGGCGGCTCTGAATATGATCCCAACTACCACTGGCGCGGCGAAAGCCATCGGGCTGGTGCTGCCGGCGCTCAAAGGCAAACTGGACGGGTACGCGATGCGCGTTCCGACGCCGGACGTTTCGGTGGTGGATCTCGTGGTCGTGACATCTAAGAAGACCACGGCGGAAGAAGTAAACAAGGCGCTGGAAGATGCGGCCAACGGCCCAATGAAGGGCATCCTGGCCTACACCGAAGATCCGGTTGTGTCCACCGACATGCTGCACAATCCCAACAGCTCAATTGTCGACGCGGGTTTGACGAAGGTGCTGGACGGAAACCTGGTCCACGTGGTCTCGTGGTACGACAACGAGTGGGGCTATTCGATGCGGGTCGTCGATCTGATCGAGTTTCTGGCCAAAAAAGGCCTGAATTAGCCCAAATTCCCAATCACCGCATCGGTGAATTCCTCAGTCGATGCGCTGCCGCCCACGTCGCCCGTCAGGTGCTTCTTCTCGGCGTAGGTTCGTTCGATGGCGGCCCGCAATCGGCTGGCGGCTTTCTCCTCACCCAGATGGATTAGCATCAAGACCGACGAAAGTATGAGTGCAGTCGGATTCGCGATGCCTTTTCCGGCGATGTCCGGGGCGCTGCCGTGCACCGCTTCGAACACCGCATGCTGGTCGCCCATGTTCGCGCCGGGCACCACGCCCAGTCCACCGACCAAGCCGGCCGCGAGGTCCGACACGATGTCGCCATAGAGATTCGGCAGCAAAAGAAGATCGAAAGTTTCCGGGCGAATGACAAGCTGCATGGAAGCGTTGTCCACAATCAATTCTTTATATTCGATATCCGGGTGTCGCGCGGCCACTTCCCGGCAACAGCGCAGAAACAGCCCGTCGGCCAGCTTCATGATGTTGGCCTTGTGAATCGCCGCTACCTTCTTCCGCCCATATCTTCTGGCGAAGTCGAAGGCGTACTCGGCGATTTTTACCGATGCCACGCGGGTGATCACTTTCAGGCTGGTTACCACATCTTTGACTACTTCGTGCTCCAACCCCGAGTACAAATCTTCGGTGTTCTCGCGAAAGATCACCATGTCGATCTTCACGTCGCTGAAGCGAGTCCGCAGGCCCGGAAGAGAGCGCACCGGGCGTACATTAGCGTAGAGATCGAACTGCTTGCGCAATGCTACGTTGACGCTTTGAAATCCACCCGCGATCGGAGTGGTTACCGGGCCTTTCAGGCCGACATGCGTCCGTTCGAGCGACTCGATAATGTGCGGGGGCAGCACCTGGCCGGATTTGGAAATGATGCTGGCGTTCAGATCGGCGCGCTGCCAATCGATGGAAACGCCGGTCGCGTTGACAGCATGGACGGCGGCATCGGCGACTTCCGGGCCGATACCGTCACCGGGGATTAACGTCACGGGATGAGACACGTTTACCATTGTAGAGAATGGCATTCATCAAACGAGCGTTGATCAGCGTCACGGACAAGGAGGGCATCGTCGAGTTCGCGCAAGGACTGCGGGATCTGGGAGTAGAAATCATCTCCACCGGAGGCACGGCGCGGGCGATTCACGAAGGCGGCGTAGCAGTTCGCGAGGTTTCCGAAGTGACCGGATTTCCGGAGATGCTGGACGGACGTCTGAAGACGATCAATCCCCGGATCGCCGGAGGAGTGCTCGCCATACGCGCCAATTCGGGGCACATGCAAGCGTTGGTCGAGCACAAGATCCCGCCCATCGATATGGTGGTAGTGAATCTTTATGCTTTCGAAAAAGTCGCGGCGAAGCAAGGCGCGAGCATGGCGGAGCTGATCGAAAACATCGATATCGGCGGGCCGACCTTGATCCGCGCGGCGGCCAAGAATTACCAAGATGTCGCGGTGGTCACTTCACCGGACGATTATCCGGCCATTTTGCAAGAGCTGCATGAGTGCAAAGGCCAGCTATCGGAGCCGACCTTGTGGCGCCTCGCTCAAAAGGCATTCGCGCTCACTGCAGCTTATGACCGCGCCATCAGCACGCGACTGGCGCGCGTGGGTGCGAAGGAGGAATCCGGGTTGCCGGCGTTTCTCGACATTCGGGCGCCGCGCGCGTTGGACCTGCGTTACGGCGAGAATCCGCATCAATCCGCGGCGCTCTATTCCGTACGCCAGGGCGGGATCGCCGGAGCGGAGCAGTTGCAGGGCAAGGAGCTGTCCTACAACAATCTGGTGGATCTGGACGCCGCCTGGCAGTTGATTCAGGAGTTCGATCAGCCTGCATCGGCCATCATCAAGCACACCAATCCGTGCGGCTGCGCGGAGGCCGCAACGCAGGCGGAAAGCTACCGCCGGGCATTCGAGGCCGATCCCGTGTCCGCTTACGGCGGCGTGCTGGCGTTCAATCGAACATTGGATGAAGAGACCGCGCAGGAGATCTCGAAAACGTTCGTCGAAGCCATCGCTGCGCCCGATTACGCACCCGGCGCACGAAACGTACTGGCGTCGAAGAAGAACTTACGATTGCTCAAAGTTGATCCTGCACCGAAAGACGAGCCGGTAGTGAAATCGATCAGCGGTGGATACCTGGTGCAGACGCAAGACTCGCATCGGCTGGAACGGAGCGAGTGCAAAGTGGTCACCGAGCGCGCTCCCACGGAAGACGAATGGCGGGCGCTCGAATTCGGCTGGAAGGTGTGCAAACACGTCAAGTCGAATGCGATCGTCTACGCGCGCGCCGGCCAAAGCGTCACGGTGGGCGCCGGGCAGATGAGCCGCGTCGATTCGGTAAAAGTCGGGGCGATGAAGGCGGTGCTGCCGCTGGAAGGAACGGTGCTCGCCTCCGATGCGTTCTTCCCATTTCCCGACGGCGTCGAAGAGGCCGCGAAGCACGGAATCACGGCGGTGATTCAGCCAGGTGGATCGATGCGTGACGACCTGGTGATCGCGGCGGCGAACCAGTTAGGCCTGGCGATGGTGTTCACCGGCGTGCGGCATTTCCGGCATTAGTCGGGCGTCGACACGAGTGTCGACGCGGCAAGCAAGAGTGCGTGCGCTACCTCAGCACCTTCAACTCACTCGTCCTTTGCGCATTGTAAAACTCCCGCAGCCGACGCGCCGCCGCAGTCCCAATAACCTTCGCCAGTTCCTCCGGCGATGCTTCCCGAACCCGCTCCAGGCTCCCAAATTCGCGCAACAACTTCGCGATGGTCTTACTGCCGATTCCTTCCACCTGCTCCAGCTCCGATGTCAGACGCGCGGCGCTCCTGCGGTTGCGATGGAATGTCACTGCGAACCGATGCGCCTCATCGCGGACCTGTTGGATCAGGTGCAGCACCGGAGAATAATGGTCGAGCTGGACTGGCTCATTCTCCTGGCCGTAAACATATATGATTTCCTCGCGCTTGGCGATCGAAGCCACCGGCTGGTTGATCACGCCAATCGATTCCAGAGCGTCCACCGCGGCATGCAGCTGGCCAAGGCCCCCGTCCACCAGGATCAGGCTGGGAAACGGCTTCTTCTCCTCCTGCAATCGTGAATAGCGGCGCGTCACCACTTCCCGCATGGACGCGAAATCGTCGTTGCCGATCACGGTCCGGATGATGAACTTCCGGTAGTCCGACTTTTTCATGCGGCCGTCTTCCCAAACCACCATGCTGGCCACTTTGTCGGTCCCCTGGATGTGCGAAATATCGAAGCATTCGATGCGCTTAGGCGGGTCGGGCAGCCCCAGCACGTCCTGCAGTGATTCCTGAACCGCCTTGGCCGACGGTTTCATGACGCGGAACCGCTGGTGAAACGCGTGTTTCGCGTTGGTCTCCACCAGATCCAGGAGCGCTTTCTTCTGGCCGCGCTGCGGAGTCAGAATTTCCACTTTGCGCCCGCGTTTTTCGCTCAACATCTCTTCCAGCACGTCGCGATCCTCGAAATCCACCGGCACATGGATGCGATTGGGGATGTACGGCTGCTCGAGATAGATCTGCATCAGCAACGAAGCCGAAAATTCCGATGGCTGGAACTCTACCAGATCTTCCCAGAAATATTCGCGGCGATCCACGATGCGGCCGTTACGAAGATGAAACAGATTAGCGGCAACCAGCGGCGGCTCGGCGTAATAAGCCAGAATATCGATGTTCTCGCCCTCGGCGGCCGCGATCTTCTGCTTCTCCTCCATCTCCTCGACAGTGGAGATCAGATCGCGTGTTGCGGCGGCTTCTTCGAAGCGCATATCCTCCGAGGCGCACTGCATCCTTTTGCGAAGATCGCCCGCCAGATCCCGCAAGCGGCCTTCCAGGAACAGCCGCACGTCGCGAACGCCCGCGGCATACTGTTCATCCGTAGTCAGCCCCTGGACGCAAGGTCCCAGGCAGCGATGAATGTGGAATTCCAGGCACGGGTGCGTGTGGAAGCGCGTTAAATCCACCTTGCAGGAAGGAATCTTGAAATGCCGGTGAATGAAATGGACCAGCCGGTGCGCCAGGTTACCGGGAAAGTACGGGCCGTAATATGTGGACCCGTCTTTCACCAGGCGGCGCGTGACGTACACGCGTGGATATTTTTCGTTGGTCAGCTTGATGTAAGGAAAAGTTTTGTCATCCCGTAGCAGGATGTTGAAGCGCGGCTTCCACTGCTTGATGAGATTGTTCTCCAGCGCCAGCGCTTCCTTATTGTTATCGACCAGGATATATTCGACGTCGCGCGCATCTGAGATCAGCGTTCCGGTCTTGACGTCGGCCAGCCGGTCATCGGAGAAATAGCTGCGCACGCGCGACCGCAGGTTCTTGGCCTTGCCGACGTAAATTACCTTCCCATGCTCGTCTTTGTAGAGATACACGCCGGGCAGCAGGGGCAACTGGGCAGCTTTGTCGCGAAGCTCCATCGGGGGTCTATTTCTATTGTCTCAGGTGTGTCAAAAGACGGATCAATTCACAGTGTGCAGCGGCTCCGGCCCCAGGTATACTTGAAGCGTGGGACGGCTCTTGGTTCTGTCTTTTTTCCTCGCGGGCGCGCTGTGGCCGCAAGACAAGCAACTGAAATCCAAAGCTCAGGAGCCGAAACCCGAGGTCCAGGAGCAGGAACCTCCGGAAGAAGACGAGAGCCTCAAGCCCAAAGAATACACCTTCAATCCGCTGGAAGCCGAGAAGGATCTCAAGGTAGGCAACTTCTACTTCAAGAAGGGCAACTACAAGGGGGCCATCAACCGATTTCGCGAAGCCACCCGATGGAATCCCAATTACGCGGAAGCCTTTTTGAGATTGGGTGACGCCGAGGAGAAAATGAAGGACTCCAAGGCGGCGCACGAAGCTTACGCCAAGTATTTGGAGCTTGCGCCCGATAGCAAAGAAGCAGTATCCGTAAAAAGGAAGCTAGCCAGCCAACGCTAGACGCTTCTCCTTCCGATTCTCCTGCTGAACTTTCATCACGGCGATCACTTTTCTCACGCCCGCCTCCCATTCGGGGAACAGATCGACATATTGGATCCGCTTGGAGATGCGTCCCGGCACAATGCAGCCGTCCAGCCGAACCGGAATGAAGAAGATTTCGTCGAGGGGGACCCTGGCGGCACATGTAAGCGCGTAGCGAAGTTCGCTGTGGAAGCTGCCCCGTTTTGAAGTCGACCGGCGGGAGAAACAGGCCACAAAAAAGTCTGAGGTTTCAATCGCCGTCTCGATGGCCCTGGGCCAATTCTGTCCCGGCATCAGTTTCTTCTTGTCCAGCCAGGGACGAAATCCATGTTGCTCGAACGCGGCATAAAGCTTCTTGACCGGCCTAAGATCTTCTTCGACGTAAGCGATGAACACGCGCGCCTTGTTCTGTGCAATAAACGTGAAGCGCCGGCTGCGGCTGCCCCGGAAAGTACCCAGTCCGTCGATCTCGACGGCGGCGCCGCGTTCCAGAGCGTCGCGGACAATCTTGACGATGCGTGCGGTGAGGATGTGCCGCTGGTCGTTCACCTGGATGCCTTCTTCGGAACGGCGCCTCTGGCACGCTGCGGTTTCGTCACATCGAACTCAAAACCGCTTTTGCGGTCGGGACGAAAAGTACCCAGGCCAGGAAGAGAAGCGCTCTGTCCGCTGCGAACGCGCTTCAAAATATCGTGCAGGACACGATCGAGTTGATCGGCAGCCGCGGCCGTCGTGATGTGAGATTCTTTCGCCAGCCGTCGGGCGAGCTGATCCTTCTTCATGACAATCAAATAATAAAACAGTGCACGCAACTTTTCGCATCAGCCTCGCGATACTCAAACTTCTAAGGTATTGATACTTTGGGAGATAATTGGGCAAAAAGCATTTTCAGGCGACGTGACTCAAGAGTTAGGAGGTGAAGCTTTTTTAACTGCCGCTTCAGGTCTAGTTCATCTAGGACTGGCATGATGAAGCGGTAGTCAGGCACAATTGCCCAAACCTTTAAGGAGACCCGAATGAAGAAACTGTTGAGCATCATGCTTGGTCTGTCGCTGTTCGCTGGCGCGGCCGCCGTTTTCGCGCAGGATACCAAGACCGACGACAAGTCCAAGTCCACAGCGAAAAAGAAGAAGAAGAAAAAGTCCGCTGACGACACCACCAAGAAGGGCTAATCGGCTCGCCGATTCGTTATCTTTCGTATCGCGCATGGGTCCCCGATAGGGTTGACTTATGCGCGATATGTTTTTTGGAGCAGCATCCTCTAACCTAGTCACTGAGTGCCTGACCCGCGGCCCGAGCAGATCCAACGCCTCCGAGCAACTCCGCTCCATGTGCTCGTCCTCGGGGGCGGGATCAATGGCGCCGGAATCATTCGCGATCTCGCCCTGCGAGCCAGACACGCCGGAACGCGGCTCGAAACGGGCCTGGTCGAGCAGAGGCACTTCGCTTCCGGAACAAGCGGTAAGAATTCTCAGCTCATCCATGGCGGCCTGCGGTATCTGAAATATCTGCAATTCCATCTGGTGCGGGAATCGCTCGAAGAGCGTTCCGTTTTGCTGCGCATCGCTCCTCAATATGTGAAGCCTCTGGCATTTCTTCTGCCCATGTATGGGATAAAGTCGCGGCTGATTTACGGAACGGGACTCAGCGTTTACGACTGGCTGGCCGGGGCCGATGCGATCGCGCCTCACCGGATGCTGGGCACGACCGAGGTCGCTCAAATCGAGCCGGGATTAACGCGCGATGGGCTGAGCGCGGCGGCGCTTTTTCACGATTGCGGCGTCGTATCAGCGCGATTCGTAGTCGAAAATATCCTGGACGCAATGGCGTCGGGCGCAGTAGCGGCCAACTACGTGAGAGCCGATGCTTGGGAGCGGCGACCGGGTGGCCTTTGGCGTGTGCTGTGCACGGATACGCTGGTCGGCCAGCAATTCGAGATCAGCGCCCGCAAACTGGTGGACGCGCGAGGTGCCTGGAGCGGCGGCGATGCTCTGCGTCTGGTCCGCGGATCGCACATTGTAATTCCTCGGGTGGGCGCGGCCGATCACGCTATCGCGCACTTCGAGCCGGATGGACGCATCATTTTCCTGATCCCCTGGGGCAGCAGGAATCAGCTTACGCTAGTCGGGACCACCGATGAGGATCACCAGGGGGGGCCGGAGCACGTACACATCACCGCGCGGGAGCGTGACTATCTGCTCGGCATCGTGCGCAGGTTATTCCCGGCGCATGCGGCGGCCCAGCCGGTCTCGGCCTTCAGTTCATTGCGGCCGTTGATTGGCAACCGGAACGGATCGCCGACCAGCGCGTCGCGTGAGCACCGGATCTGGAACTCCGAGGATGGAATCCTGCATGTCGCCGGAGGCAAGTACACCACCTACCGGCGGATGAGTGAGGAGGCTGGCGATCTGGTATGCCGGGAAATCGCGCCTGGCCTGGCCTCGCTGCATGTGACCGCCGAGAGGCCGTTCGCGCCGGCCGAACGGGAGATTGGCGACGCGTTGGAGCAGCGCCTCTGGGATTATCTCTTTGTGACGACCTACCTGGGCTACGAACGTAGCTGGGATGCCGAGTCCTTGATGCCGTACGCGGAAGCGCTGGGGAGTAAACGCGGCTGGGGAATGGAACGGGTCCGCAAAGAGGTGGACGCTATCATTGAGGCGTCGGAGCCTGTGGGGGCGTGAGGCGACTGCCCACCACTTCAGTACAGTATCCATGGTAGTGTCCTGAGCCGTGGACACTACCCTATCCATCTCATGTTATAATTATTCACGAGAGTGAATAATTATACCGTAGGCATCGTCGGCTTCCGGGGCTATAGCGGCGCGGAGTTGGTCCGCCTCCTTGCCCGACACCCGCACGTCCAGCCAGTCCTGCTCGAGCACCGCGCCGACTCCGACCGCCGCCCCCAGCCGATCGGCGCCAAGCAGCCCGCAGCCGCACAGTGCACCCCGGAAGCAGTCCAGACCGAGCATCTCGCGCTGGTGTTTCTGGCCACTCCGGCCGACGTCTCGATGGAACTTGCGCCGCAAATGCTGGACGCCGGCGCCAAGGTGATCGACCTGAGCGGAGCGTTCCGGCTGCGCGATGCCGGCACCTATGCGCGTTGGTATAAAGAAAAGCACACCGCGCCCGACCTGCTCGCCGACGCCGTGTACGGATTGCCGGAGTTCTGCCGCGACCGCATTGCCCAAGCGCGCCTCATCTCAAATCCCGGATGCTATCCGACCGCGGCGAACCTGGCCATCCAACCGCTGATCGCGAGCGGCGTGATCGACCGCAGTGCAGGGATCGTTTGCGACGGCAAGTCGGGAGTCAGCGGCGCGGGCCGCAAACCGAGCCTCAAGACCAGTTTTTGCGAGGTGACGGACAATTTTTCAGCCTATTCGGTGCTCGATCACCGGCATGTGCCCGAAATCCTAATGGTGTCCGGGATCAAGGACCCGGAACTGAGCTTCACCGCTCAACTCATTCCCATCGACCGCGGCATATTGGAGACCATCTACTTCCGCGCGCGGAATCTCAACAGCGCCGAAGCGCTACTCGAAATCTACCAGCGCCGCTATGAGAACGAATCATTCGTCCGTCTCTTCCCGCTTGGGGATATGCCGGACATCCGGGGCGTCGCTCACACCAACTTCTGCGACATCGGCGTGAAGCTTGATCCGGGGACGGGGCGGGCGGTGGTGGTCAGCGCGATCGACAATCTGGTCAAAGGCGCAGCCGGCCAAGCAGTGCAGAACATGAATCTGGCGTTAGGCTTTCCTGAGACTGAGGGCCTCCTAATGGCCGGGGAACTGATATGAAGGCGTTGATCAAGATCGGCGGCACGCTGCTCGATTCTACGGAGTCGCGCCAACGCCTGGCGGCGGAAATCGGGCGAGCGGCCGAACACGGTCTCCAAGCCGTTGTGGTTCACGGCGGTGGCAAGCAGATGACGCGCTTCCTCGAAGAACGTGGAGTCGAAAGCCGTTTCGTCGATGGCTTGCGCGTGACCACGCCTGACGTGCTGGACGCGGTTCTCAAGATATTCGCGGGCTCGGTCAATCAGGAGTTGGTGGCCGCTTTCGTTTCAAAGGGCGTGCGAGCGGTCGGGCTCACTGGGATGGATGCGCTGTTGACGGAAGCGCGGCAAATGAATGCGGAGCTGGGATTCGTCGGCAAGCCAGTGCGATCCGATGCGCGCTTGCTCACTCTTTTGATCGAGGGCGGTTACCTGCCGGTGGTCGCTTGTGTAGCAGGCGATCGCTCCGGGCAGTTCTACAATGTCAATGCAGATCAGATGGCCGCGTCGGTTGCGTCGGCAATGCAGGCGGAAAAGCTTTTCTTTTTGACGGATGTCGATGGAGTCTGGGATAAGGAAAAAGTGATTTATCCGTCAATTACAATTGACAAATGTAAAAAACTGATCGAGCAGGGGATCGCGAGCGCCGGCATGCGGGCCAAGCTGGAAGCAGCGATGGAAGGGTTACAATCTGGTGTCAGCGAAGTGGTCATCGCGCCCGGCGGCCTCCCTGGCATACTTGACAGACTGCTGTCCGGGCACCCGATTGGAACCAGGCTCTCAGCGGAAATAGGAGTCCCCAGCAATGGCTAGCCCCAGTTTTACGGAATCGCCGGTGCAAGGTGACGCAGATGACGTAACCATCCGCAAGGCGACCATGAGCGACATCCACGCGTTGCTAAATCTAATCAATGATTATGCCGCGAATGGAATTATGCTGCCGCGAACCGAGTTTGAAATGTCAGAAAACATTCGCGATTTCTCGGTTGCATTTATGGGGGAGCGGCTGGTGGGATGCGGAGCGCTCCACTTTTACACTCCGACCTCAGGCGAAGTGCGATCGCTGGCAGTGGATCCGATTTTGAAAACTCGCGGCGTGGGAAGACGAATTGTGGAAGCGTTGGAGACAGAAGCTGTAGAAAATCAACTACACGCGATCTTTGCGTTCACGTACGTACCGGATTTCTTTCGAAAGGTTGGTTTCCGGGAAGTCGAGCGGGGCGAACTGCCGCTAAAGGTCTGGAAAGATTGCCTTCGATGCCCGAAATTTCAATGCTGCGATGAGATTGCGATGCTGAAGGCATTGCGCCCACACCCAGTACTCGGGACTGGTACCGAACCCGAATCCGTCATGGTGCAACTCCCACAATTAAAGCAAGCCCGGTAGCTTGTTTTGCTTCCGGGAAATTAATTCGCCTCATACTTGAGAATTTTCGCTTGGTTTTCCACTTGTTAGGAGTATAATTTTTCAAGCTAGTAAAATTCCCAGGGACGGGAATTGTGGGAAAGTATGCGAGCTCAAACCATAGATGTGAAGGAAGCGACGGGGAGAGTCCTCTGCTGCACAGTTTTTCGCGCGGGCGGAAAAAAATTGCTGGCAAAGGGCCACGTGATCAGCGAAGAAGATGCGCGCATGCTGGCGACCGAAGGCATGAGCGAAGTGTGGGTCACGGAGTTGGAAGAAGGTGAAGTTGGCGAGGACGAGGCTGTCATGCAGGTCGCGAGCGAAATCGGTTGTGGATCGCTCGAGATTCGTCTCGCTGCTGGAGGGAGAGCCAATTTATTTACTACCGAGCCGTGTTGCCTGCTGGTCGACGACGAGTTGCTCAAACAGATCAACTGCACGGCCAGCGTGGTGATCGCCACGATGCTGAATTTTGCTTACGCCAAGGCCGGTCAGCGCGTGGCTACCGTTAAAAGCACTCCTTTTGCCGTGGCCAGCTCGCAACTGGAAGCTGTTATATCGATCATTAAAGAAAGAGGGCCAATTTTGCAGGCTCGGCCCATTCGCTCGCCGGCGCTGGGTGTATTGTACACGGACCCGGCCAGTGGAGAACGAGCCCGCTTGCTGTTCGAAAGTATAATGCGCCAGCGGCTGGAGCGATTGGGGACCAGCACAGCGTTCGTGCTAGCTTCGCTCGAAGATGAGTGCACAGTCGCGAAATCCTTGCAGCACCTGCTGCGCGCCAAGCCCACTGCTGTTCTGATTGCGTCCACGACCGCGCCGGCCGGGCCCGACGACGTCGTAGGGCGTGCAATGTTGAATGCCGGTTGCCACTTCGAGCGTTTCCTGGCCCCGGTAGAACCGGGCAATCTTTTGCTGCTGGGCTATAAGGATGAAATTCCCATCTTGTCGGCGCCGGGCTGCTTTCGTTCGGCTAAGCCGAATGTGGTAGATTGGGTGCTTCCCCCGATGTTGGCTCGATATCGTGTTTCGGGTTGGGAGATCGCCTGCCTTGGGCATGGTGGTCTGCTGGCCTGATCGGCTCCTCCACAACCACAAGCGGTGACCTCCGAGCCGCCTGTGGGTGCTCCTCAGCCGGGTGCCCGACCAGCACCCGGCTCTTTTTGTTTGGTTGAGAGTGAATACCAGGGCTTCTTGTAGGTTCCTATAGACCGATCGCCAGGGCAGCCGTCGCCCAGCCGGTTGCCATGGCTGAGATCGATTGGTCCGGACCGTAGGGAAAAGCGCTCTCGAAATACGGCTGGATCTTCGCGGCCCGGCTGCGCACGTACCAGGATCCGTCGGCGTGCTGGGTACTGAGCAGGTATTTCACTCCCTTTTGGTACGCTGCGTCTTTTGATGAAACGCCGGCCGCTTCGCTGAGCGCGAAAAGGGTCTGACCTGTACCGTAAGCATCGCTCTCGAGTTCAGACCGCTGGGCCCAGCCGCCATCCGCGCGCTGCCGGTCCAAGATATCTCGACTCAGCTTCTGGAGCACTTGCTCCTCCGCACCGGCCCAATGCAAGCCGAGCAACTGCATGTTGCGATCATCGGCGGTCAAGGGTACGGCTCGAAGCAGCCAGTTCCGGGCTCGTTGAATACGCTCCGGTATCTCGGTGCGTCCGGGAGGACCATAGACGCTGAGTGCGCGGATGCCGAGCGCGGCACTGGCGAAATCACCGTCCTCGATCGGCGGCCGGGAACCCATTTGCACATACTGCCAGCGGCCATCGCGGAGCTGTTGGGCGATGACATTGGCGATCATCGCATCCGTCATGCGGTCCGGGCGGTAGCCCGCGGCTGCGAGCGCCGTCAGGGCATAGAGCTGGGCCAGCGGCGCGCCGCCCCCGTCCACCCGCTCCAGCAGCATCGGACCGGCCGACCCATAGAGATGACAGGATACACAGGCGCCATTCACAAAAAAGCCGTGACTGGTTTTCTCCATCAGCGCCAGGCCGCGCTCCACGGCATGCTTCAAGTCAGCCGGCGCGGGTGGGGGCACAGGCGTTGGGTGGGCGGGCGTCACCGGTCCACCGGCCTGCTTCAACAGATCTAGTACGGGCGGCGATCAAATTTGCGAGCCCAACCGATGTCCCTCCAATTCAAGTAGGCGCAGGATGCGCGAGGAAGTGATCACGCAAGCAACTTAATTTGGCCGAGAGGGTGTGGAGGTATAATTCAGAGGCAATGCAGAGAGCGGCAAAGCGCGGCGAACCGGCGGCGGGCGATGTAAGCACGCTTCTCCGTGCCTGGAGCGACGGAGACCGGAACGCGCTCGAAAGGATAACCCCCTTAGTTTATGAGGAGCTCACCGCCTGGCGAAGCGTTACATGCGACGGGAGCGCCCCGGCCACAGCCTGCAAACTACGGCTTTGGTGAATGAAGCCTACATGCGCCCGGTGGATTATAAGCGCATGCAGTGGCAGGATCGAGCCCATTTTTTCGCGGTTGCGGCCCAGTTGATCCGGCGCATTCTGGTGGAACGTGCGCGGCAATCGACCCGCGGACCCGGTGGCGCTGGATGACGAGATGAACGCACTGGCGCGGTTCGATCCACGCAAAGTGCAGGTGGTGGAAATGCGCTTTTTTGGCGGACTCAGCCTGGAAGAAACGTCCGAGGTACTCAAAATCTCGTCCGGCACGGTGAGGCGGGATTTGCGTACCGCCAAGGCTTGGCTGTCTCGCGAAATCACCGGCGACCGCGAATCGACTGGCGGGAGCACTGATGGACTCGGAACGCTGGAAACGAATCGATAGCCTGCTGCACGCCGCCTTGGAACATCCGCGTGCCGAGCGCGAAGGCTTTCTACGGCAGGCGTGCGCGGGAGACGAGGGGCTGGAGCGGGAAGTCCGGTCCCTGTTGGCCTCCGATCAGCAGGCAGGAAGTTTCCTGGACAGTCCGGCGGCGGAGTTGCTGGAGTCAGAGGAATCCAATGTAACGCAGTTGGCCGGTCAGACGATCTCCCACTATAAGGTTCTGGAAATGCTGGGCGCCGGCGGCATGGGAGTGGTCTACAAGGCGTTCGACCCGAAGCTGAATCGGCTGGTAGCCCTGAAATTTCTGCCGCCGCATCTGCGGCAGAACGACGAACTGAAGCGGCGCCTGAAAGAAGAGGCCCGCGCTGCATCGACCTTGGATCACCCCAACATCGTAGTGATCCATGATATCGACGAGGCCCCGGGTGGCGACCTGTTCATCGCCATGGCATTCCACGAGGGCGTGACCTTACGCGCCCGGATCGCGGCGGAAAATACGGACGCAGGGCTGCCGGTGGCCGAAGCTTTGCACATCGCCCGGCAGATTGCATCGGGGCTGGCCAAGGCGCACGAACGGGGCATTCTTCATCGCGACATCAAGCCCGGCAACGTGATCGTGGCCAAGGACGGCGTCACTCGGATCATTGACTTTGGCCTGGCCAAATCCACCGACGCTACGGCGAGTGTGGATGGCTCCACAAAAGGGACTCCGCTGTACATGTCTCCCGAGCAGGCATCCGGAAAGACTCTCGATAGCCGCACCGACCTGTGGAGCCTGGGAGCAGTTCTTTATGAGATGCTGGCGGGCCGGCCGCCATTTACCGGAGACGGGCACCTTCAGGTCATGCACGCCATCGTGCACAACTCCCCGCCTCGGTTACGCGAGCTTCGGCCGGAACTGGCGCCAGAAATCGATCGCATCGTTTCGCGGGCGCTGGAAAAGGAGCCGGCCAAGCGGTATCAGTCCGCCTCTGAGATGGTACGCGATTTGTCGACAGCTCTTGCCGCCACGGATGCCTCCACCAAAGCGCCCATCTCATGGCGCGCCGCCAATGCCATTCGCGCGAAGGTAATTGCACCTACCGCCGCGGTTGTGGTGGCGGTTTTCGCCGCAGGTTACTTCTATTTTCCCCGGGCACTTCACGGCAAACCACAACTCACGGATAGGGATACGATTGTCCTCGCGGATTTCACAAACAAGACGGGCGACCCGGTGTTTGACGGGACGCTTCGGCAAGGGCTGGCGGTACAACTGGAGCAGTCGCCTTTTCTCAGCCTCGTGTCCGATCAGCATATCCAGAAGGCGATGCGGCTAATGGGCCAGCCGGCGGATGCGCGACTTACTCCGGAGCTCGCTAAAGAAGTCTGTGAGCGAACCGCGGGCGCCGCCGTTCTGGATGGCTCGATTGCAAACCTCGGAACCCAATACGTATTGGGATTACGCGCGAAGAACTGTCGCACTGGAGATGTGCTGGATGAAGAGCAAGTGCAAGCGGGCAGGAAAGAAGACGTCCTGAATGCGTTGAGTCAAATTGCCAGTAAATTCAGAACCCGAGTCGGCGAATCGCTCGCCACGGTGGAAAAGCACTCGACTCCGCTCGCCGAGGCTACCACGCCGTCACTCGAAGCGTTGAAAACCTATAGCACCGCCTTTAAGATTCTCCATTCAACTGGTGACCTCTCCGCTTTACCATTTTTCAAGCGCACCCTTGAGATCGACCCCAAGTTCGCAATAGCATACGCGTATCTGGGGCGCATTTACGGGGAGATCGGAGAGTCCGAGCTCTCCGCGGAGAACACCACCAAAGCCTATCAATTACGGGATCGCGCGTCGGATGCGGAGAAGTTTCTTATTACCACTACCTACGATCAACAAGTGACGGGAAATCTCGAAAAGGCGCAAGAGACCTTTGAGTTGTGGGGCCAAACTTATCCTCGTGAGTACGAGCCGCCGGGACTCTTGTCGGGCACCGTTTACCCTTTCTTCGGCAAATATGAAAAGGCGATAGAGCAGGCCAAGAGAGCGATCGCGCTCGATCCGGATGTTCCTTTCGGGTATGTAACTCTCGCCACCGCTTATCAATTCGTGGACCGCTTGGAGGAGGCCGAGGCCACGTGTCGTCGCATGTCCGAGCATAAACTGGAGATCCCGGAGCTTCTGGCCCAGAACTACATGCTCGCGGTACTGAAGGGCGACAAGGCGGGAATGGAACGCGTGGTCGCTCTAAGTCAAGGAAAGCCAGACGCGGAAGATTGGGTGGACTATTACCAAGGTTTCGGTCTGGCGTACTCTGGCCATAGGCAACAGGCCAAGAGCATGACGCGGCGTGCGGCGGACCTGGCCAGGCAGGCGGCTCAGCCGGAGAGGGCGGCTTTGTTCGAAATCGGAGCCACGCTCTGGGACGCCTTCTTCGGAAATATTCGGGAGGCGAAGCAAGGTGCGAAGGCAGTTCTGGAAAGTTCAAAAAGCCGGGATGTCGAGTATGGCGCTGCCTTTGCACTGGCGCTCTCGGGCGATTCTTCTCAGTCTCAAACGCTCGCCGATGACTTAGCCAAACGCTTCCCCGAGGATACGGCGGTCAGATTGAGTTACATGCCGGGGCTTCGCGCACTGCTCGCGTTGAACCACAACGAGTCTGCTAAGGCGATCGAACTGTTGCGAACCGCGGCTCCGTATGAGCTAGGCGCGCCGCCCAGTTGGTTTGATGCGTCCTTCGGCGCTCTCTATCCGGTCTACGTGCGCGGTCTGGCCTACTTGGCCGCACAGCAAGGCGCCGAAGCCGCCGCGGAATTCCAGAAAATTCTCGATCACCGCGCCATCGTCGTCAGCGATCCTATCGGCGCACTAGCGCGCCTGCAACTAGGCAGAGCGCTCGCTATGTCGGGAGACAAGACCAAGGCAAAGACGGCCTACGAGGATTTCCTCACCTTATGGAAAGATGCCGATCGGGACATTCCAGTCCTTAAGCAAGCCCAAGCTGAATACGCGAGAATCCGTTGAAAGTTGGTCCACCTAAGCACGTCTATCGCACTTGTCCTCATCTGAGCTTCGGTTCTCGCGTATCATAAGCTTAAGCAGGCTTTTTTCTCTTTCCTCGAACTAGTCAGGCCCAGTAAAGCCTTTCGATTATGTCGTTGACTCTACGAGCCTTTCTTTTCGCAATCGTAATAGCTTTTGCGCCATGCCTGTTGCTCGGCCAGCCGGATCGCATTCCTGAAAACCTGAACCCGCGGGACGTAATTGCCGTAAGAGGCACCATCAATCCAAGGGCGCAGGCGCAGTTTGACCAAGGGCCGGCCGATCTTTCTCTAAGACTCGAGCGGATCACGCTCATGCTGAAGCCGGCCGCGAACCAGCAGGCGGCTCTCGAAACGCTGCTGCGGGATCAACAAGACCCGGCCTCTCCGAATTACCACGCCTGGCTCACTCCCGAACAGTATGCGGATCGCTTTGGTCTTA
>DATHOT010000176.1:0-7875 GCA_035484655.1 Bryobacteraceae bacterium
TGCCCTTTTGCTAATATACCTATGGCACAAAATCCTAGACGAGGAGGAAGATGAGTAAGGAAGATAGCATTGAAGTTACTGGAACCGTAGTTGAAAAATTTCCGAGCGGACTCTTCAGCGTGCAGCTTGACCAGGAACGCACCGTGCTTGCTCACCTGGCCGGCAAACTGCGCCGCAATCGAATCCGCGTGCTGGCCGGCGATCGTGTCACCCTGGAACTCTCGCCCTACGATCTGACCAAGGGCCGCATCACTTACCGGCACAAGTAGAGAATCCTTCACTCCCCGCCCTGGGACAGGGCCACAACCCATCGGATGCACAAGGTCTTGTTGATCTTCGGCACCCGGCCGGAGGCGATCAAGCTCTGTCCGGTGATTCGCAGCCTGCGCGAAATCCCCACTCGTTTCGACGTCCGCGTTTTGGTCACGGCCCAACATCGCGAGATGCTCGATCAAGTGCTCCAGGCATTCGACTTCCAGCCGCATCACGATCTGGATCTCATGCTGCCCGGTCAGACGTTGTTTCAATCGACTTCGAGGATTCTCGCCGGCCTCGAGGACGTGCTCAAGACCGAACGGCCTTCCATCGTGATCGTGCAGGGAGATACTACCACCACTCTGTGTGGCGCCCTGGCCGGCTTTTATCTGAATATTCCCGTGGCTCACGTCGAGGCCGGGTTGCGCACCGGCGACATGCGTCAACCCTTTCCCGAGGAAATGAACCGCGTTCTTACCTCCCGGCTGGCGGAGCTGCACTTCGCGGCCACTGAAAATGCCGCTGAAAACCTGCGGCGCGAAGGCGTGACGCCGGATTCGATCCACGTCACCGGCAACACCGGCATCGATGCCGTTCTGTTTGTTCGCGATGGGCTTGCCGAAGGCAGGCTGCACGGCCGTGAATGGCCAGAGCTGGATCCCGCCAAGAAGTTGATCGTGGTGACGGCGCACCGGCGCGAGAGTTTCGGCGAGGGCTTCGAGCGAATCTGCCGGGCGCTGGCGGAGCTCGCCGATCGCCCCGACGTTCAGGTGGTCTATCCGGTGCATCCCAACCCGAATGTGCAGGACCCCGTGCAGCGCTTGCTCGCCGGCCATCCCAATGTGCGCTTGATCGAACCCTTGAGCTACGTGCCTTTCGTAGATCTGATGCGTCGCGCTTACCTGCTGGTCACCGATTCGGGCGGGATTCAGGAAGAAGGTCCGTCGCTTGGGAAGCCAATCCTCGTGATGCGCGAAAAAACTGAACGGCCGGAAGCGGTGCTGGCCGGCACAGTGAAGCTGGTGGGAACCGACCAGCGGCGCATCGTGCGCGAGGCAACTTCTTTACTGGATGACCGGAATGCCTACCAAGCCATGGCGCGCGTTCACAACCCCTACGGCGATGGCCAAGCCAGTGCTCGGATCGCCAACCTAATCCATTCATTCCTTACGCGAAAAGACCAGAAACTATAGTCTCAAACCAGGCCGGTTCGGCGTGCTAAATCTGCTTCCCCAGGAAACCTGCATTCGATAATGGATGGGAAAGCAACTTATTTTCATTCATGAGGAACCCCACGAATCGTTCACAAACGCGATCCATCGATCCGTTGGGTGATCTCGCAACCGTTTTGTCTCAAAAACTAATGGGCCAGCCGGCGGCCATCGCCGCGATCGTTCCCTATGTCCAGATGTACCGGGCGATGTTGTCGCCGGAGGGCCGGCCGGCGGGCGTCTTTCTTCTGCTTGGCCCAACGGGAACGGGAAAAACCAGGACCGTGGAGGCGCTCGCCGAAGTCCTGCATGGTAGCGCCAAAAAGCTTCTCAAAGTGGATGGCGGCGAGTTCCAGATGGATCACGAAGTGGCCAAGCTGATTGGCGCGCCGCCCGGATACCTGGGCCATCGCGAGACGCAGCCTTGGCTCACGCAGCAAAAGGTGAATGCCGCCAGCAGTGAAGCCTGCGATGTTTCCCTGGTGCTGTTCGATGAGGTCGAGAAGGCCGCCCCTTCGATGACGCGGCTGCTGCTCGGGATTCTGGATAAAGCGGCGCTGCGTTTGGGCGACGGGACTACCGTCAATTTCGAGAAAACGTTGATTTTTCTAACCAGCAATCTGGGCGCTCATACCATGGCCAAGGAATTAAATCCGGACTTCGGTTTTGAATCCTTGATACCCCGCAAGGAGGGCCACCAGAACCGCCGGCTGGAGAGCATTGGCATGGCTGCCGTGCGGAAGCAGTTTTCGCCCGAGTTCGTCAATCGCATCGACGAAGTGGTTACTTATAAACCGCTCGGCTCCGATGCCATGGCGGCCATCCTGGACCACGAGATTCGCCAGTTGCAGGATCACCTGGACCGGCGCTTGGGGGAACGCACCTTCCGCCTGGAGATCCCGCCCCGCGCGCGCCGGTTCCTGATTGAACGGGGCACCAGCAATGAATATGGCGCCCGCGAGCTGAAGCGCACTATCCAGCGCCAACTGGTTCAGCCGCTGGTTTCCCTGATTGCCGGTGGAGAGATCGGCCCGGGGGGCCGCGTTCGAGCGGAGGTGAATTCACGGAAGGACAAACTGGTGTTGCGCGACCTGAATTCCGAAGATTGCGTTTCTAGTTTCTAGTTTCTGGCTTTTGGTTGCTGGTTGATTTCCATTCCACCGCTTCTGCCACGCTGGTTGAATCTTTCAGGAACACCTCGAGCCGGATATGAACATCGTTTGAATAGTGCCGGTAGAGCAATTCGCTGCCGCCCTGCAACCGGTCCGCATCCAGCTCGATCGGTTTCTTGTAGTTTCCATCTTCGATGGTAAGAACTCCCTTCAGAGCTTTTCGGATAGCGGACGAATGGCGGTCCCATTTGACTTCGAGATCGTTGCCGGCGGCCGTGACCGTGAGTGATAGATTATAGGGGTCCAACCCCCCTAGCGCCTGCGGCCCCACTCGCATCGCGGCCTGAAACCCCGCTAAGACACCCACCAGCAGAAACACGACCGATAAAGGAAGCCAAATCCATCCGCCGCTCGCTTTCGGCTGTTCCTCTAGGATCTCAGCCGCAGCCGGCTGGGGCTCGCGGGCATGTATAGGCTCGATAATCTCGCGCGGCGCCGCGACCGGCTCGGGTTCGGCGTTCCTGGCAGGCGATTGCTCGGATCGTTGTGCGGCTTGGGCCGCGCGCCGGATCCGGGAGGGAACGCTCGCGCCTCGCGACGGACGCTCGGGCGATGGCGTGGCTTCATCAGGCGCCAGGTCCCGCCGCCGGAAGGGGAACTCGAGCAACGGTGGTCCGCTCTGAAATTGGCCGTCCTCTTTGAAATAGAATCCCGCCGTGCTGGGCTTCGTACCAAACGGACGAATCAGCAGGATTACCGTTTCCGGATCGGGGAAGTATTTCGTAACCAGATCCAGGTCTTCCTGAGCAAGCCCTACTCCATCCCGGGTGTGGCTGCGAAAGTAACCGATCGGCCGCGCCGTGCTGGCGGGATTGCTCCGCAGTTGAGCAAGCTCAGTCTCGAAAGCCCTCGCATCCTGTTCGGAGAGCAGATACGAGGGACCGCGCCGGTATTCCACCGCGACCTCCAGGTAGTCGTCCACGCGGACGACCCGCCCTCCGCCGCTCACCGTCCCAACCAGTATGCCGCCGACCTCGGCGCCACGCCGGGGCAGCGAACCGAACCCGCGGATAACATCCTGCTGCAGCCGATCGACGAGATCCAGGCTCAGCTCAATGGAAATCCATTTGTCGGGTACTTCCCAAACGTAATATCCGGGGTTGGGCACGCTGCTTTTGGTCTCGCTCCGCGTTTTTATCGTAGTCTTGACAGTAAGCGGAACTCAAGTGAGCGGCACGCTCTACATTGTTGCGACACCGATCGGGAACCTGGAAGACATCACTGCCCGGGCCGTCCGGATTCTGGGCGAAGTGGATCTCATTGCGTGCGAAGATACCCGGCAGACGCGCAAGTTGTTGGATCGATACAACATCGCCAAGCCGTTGGTGAGCTATCACGAGCACAACGAGCAGGCTCGGTCGGCCGATCTGGTGCGGGAGCTTGAAGCCGGCAAGAACATCGCGTTGGTGTCGGACGCCGGCACCCCGCTGATTGCCGACCCGGGCTACCGGCTGGTGGAGCAGGCCCGCAGTATGGGCATAACCGTTTGCCCCATCCCTGGGCCGTCGGCGCTGCTGGCGGCTTTGAGCGCCTCAGGATTGCCCACGGATTCGTTCTCTTTTCACGGCTTTTTGCCTCAAAAAAGGGGGCAAAGGCGCAAGTTTTTGGAGGATTTGCGGGCGTCGGAGGCCACCTTGGTGTTTTACGAAGCCCCACATCGCATTCTGGACGCCCTGGAAGATATCGCCGAAATCCTGGGTCCGCGCCCGGTCGTATTAGCCCGTGAACTGACCAAGATTCACGAGGAATTTCTGCGCGGAACGGCGGCGGAAGTTCGCGAAACGCTCGAAAAACGGCCTTCCGTGAAAGGAGAGATAACTCTCATGATCGGCAAGGGCGAAACGGCCGAGGTCGACGACACTCCACTGGCCGAGGCGGTGGAGAAGCTGGTGGAATCGGGCATTTCTCGAATGAACGCGCTCAAAACGGTCGCGCGCCAACGGGGGCTGTCAAAACGCGAGGTCTACAAGCGACTCAACCAGCAGTAGTGGCAGGAGTTGGGCGGCGAGCCGGCGCCGGACAGCAATCGGCGCGGCAAATATCCTGACTTGGCCCATACTTTCCGATAGCGCGCGGCTCGACCTGGACCAACTTCTCGAGAATCAATTCCCGTATCATGAGCAGAAACTTGGGGTGAACTCCCACGGTTGCGGCGCGAACCATGTGCAAGCCGCGCTCCTCGGCGATTGCCCGAGCCTCAGTATCGAGATCGTAGAGCACCTCCATATGGTCGGAAATGAATCCGATGGGGACGACCACTACCGAAGCACCGGGTTCCAGGCCGCGCAAGACATCGCCGATATCGGGCTCGAGCCACGGCTGGCCCGGCGGACCACTGCGGCTTTGATACACCAGCTGCCAGTCAGTCCATCCGAGGCTTCCCGAGACCAGCCGGCAGGATTCGTTAAGCTGCTTCTGGTAGTCGCTGGTCTGGGCCATCGCGACGGGAACGCTGTGTGCCGTAAAGATGATGAGTGCCGGCGAGCCGCCAAGTGCTGGAAGCACATCCAGCGCCTCGCGCACGCGATCCGCCTGGGCTTCGATGAATAAAGGATGGTTATAAAACGACCGCAGCTTCTCGATTTCCGGCGCGCCTTCACCTGCCTCGGCGCGGGCACGCTCGATATCTTCCAGGTACTGCCGGCAGCCGGAATAGGAGCTGAAGACCGAGGTGACGAAAGCCAGCGCGCGTTGCACACCGTCGGCCCGCATCTGACGCAGAGTGTCGGCCAGGTAGGGATGCCAATTTCGATTGCCCCAATAGACGGGCAGATGCCTGCCCTCGCGCGCGAGTTCGGTTTCCAGTCCAGCGATCAAAGCACGATTCTGATCGTTGATCGGGCTCTTGCCACCGAAGTGATAATAGTGCTCGGCCACCGCCAGCATCCGTTCGCGCGGAACACCCCTGCCGCGTAAGACGTTTTCAAGAAACGGGATGACATCTTCCGGCTTCTCAGGTCCTCCGAACGAAAGAATCAGGACGGCGTCGTAGTTGTGTCCGCTGGCCATTCGCCTACCATTGTAGGCAGACGCAATCAGGTTACTGCGCGATGTTCACCTGAACGGCTGGACTACACACGACCTGGCCGCTTATCAGGACGCCGCACACGGAAACGGCGGCGGTTGAGCCGGTCAGGTCACCCGGGACCATTAGATCCACCTGCTGGACGCCGGTCAAACCAGGCGCCGAACCGGCATAATAGGGCTGATTGATCACATCGTTGCCGATCCTGGCAGTGATTAAACCGATTCCCGACAGGCCGGTCGCAAAAATCTGAATGACGCTTCCAGGCTGCGCCGGCTGACTCGGAGCATTCACGCTGTAGTCCTGATTCAGCACACCGTTCTGAAAGATCCCGGGCGCGAAAGGCGCGAGCGTAACGGTCTGGGGGGCGCTGGCAACTCCATTCGCCTGCACGATCACCTGACTGGACGCCTTCGATTGCAAAGCCACCGGGACCAGCAAATTAATCTGGGTATCGTTGCTGAAAAGAACTTGAGCCGGCAGACCGTCGAAGGTGACCGTCAGGGTTCCGCCGGAGAAACTTGTTCCCAGGAGCGTGGCGATCGACCCCGGCGCCACGGCGCCCTTGGCAAAGCTGGCGGCGTTCACGACGCTTGTAATGAGCGGCGTTGGAACGGGAGGAGGCACCGCTGCGGTAATCACCAAAGTGATCGGCACGTCCTTAGAACCTGCCAGCGGTCCGGCGTCGATCGTGAGAATCGCCTGGTACGTGCCGGGTGTGAGACTGCCGGGAAGCGCGTCCACTCGAATGGTGCCGTTGTTGACGCCGCTAGCCGGGGATATGCTCAGCCAGCCGGAACCGTTGAGGTATTTCAACGTGGCAGTCCACTGCAGGACGCCACCGGCCGAATTTTGCACCTGGATATAGTTGGTCTGACCTTTCGAACCGGCCGACGCATTGTATTGCAGCGAGCTTTCCAGTACCAAAAAGTTGGGGAAGTATTGCGCGCCGCAATCGCCGACAAGGCTGCAATCGGGAGGCACCGGGAGAGCCACGAAGCGAGGGATGGGAGCTTGCGCGCTGGCGGTCAGCACAGTGGATAGGGGGGCGAAGGAGACATTAGCGTCCGTCGTGGCCGGCTCGCCGTTTGAAATGGGAGCCAAGCCAAGGAACGCCGGAAACTGCGCACTTTCCTGGACCGAGGGATTCGCGTCCACCACTTCATAAACGACGGACCCGGACCCGTTGGTGAACGGAACCAGGTTCATCGAGTCAAAACTCACAGTGGCTGAACCGGGGGCGCCCGGCGTATACACCACCGTTCCGCCAGCGCCGTTCGCGTCGGCGGATAGCACTCTCGCCAGCAGCAACGACCCGTTTCCGCCCGGCGCGTATTTCCCACCGGATACGGGCACGCCAAAATCGCCGCCCGCGGTCGGCTGAATCGCATCGGAGCCTGCGACGACATCGGGAACGTAGAGCTGCGCTCCCGCGGGAAAACCGGAATAGCTGACCATAATGCGGACTCCAGTGTCGGCATTGAGGCCCTGCCATGCGCTCTTGGGTGTGAAAGCATCCGCAAATCCTTCGGTCACGCGCGTCGAGGCGAAAACGGCATTGGATGCCAGAAGGCTCGCGAGACTGTTCGGATTGGCGGGCAAAGCCGATCCGTTGGTTCCGCAGATGATCCTGGACGAAAAGCCGGAGTACAAGCCCGTTTGCGGCTTCGCGACCGCGAGTTGAACATTGGTCAGCGAGAGCAGGCTGGAAGAGTTGAATCCGATGAAGGCCTGGATGGAGTTGTTGCCGAGCGGGGTGAGCTGATTGGCGTCGGCTCGGATGTTCGCGATCCGGAGCGTCGCAGTGCCGCTTGGCGACAGAGTGAAGCTCACTCCGTTATAAACCAGGGAGCTCAGCCCCGTGAGTGTTCCAGGAACGTTGACCGGCTGCGGTCCGGACCCATTGTCGACGGTGAAAACGACATCAGTCACGGTGCTGCCGACGACCCGGTTGGCAACGTTCACGCCCAAAAAAATCGAGAGATTGCCCGTGATTTGCGCCGCCGGCATTCCGCCGCTGCAGTTCAGAACGATATCTCCGATTCTTTCGGCGATGCCTTCCACGTGGACGATGGGCGGAACGGAAGTCGAGTTACAAGTCAGGATGGTTTGCGCGTTGGCAAGGCCAAAGGCGCTGCTGATCAAGAGACAGGAAAAACAGGCGTAAAACAGGCGAGACATAAAAAACTATGTAAGGAGTGTACCAGAAAAC
>DATHOT010000177.1:0-5538 GCA_035484655.1 Bryobacteraceae bacterium
ACGGCGCTGGAGTTCGTCCAGCACTCGTTGACGTAGTGGGGTCACAGAAAACTCCTTTCTGCGACCGAAACTACCGCTGTTTATGCCACCGCACACCCACGCTGCTGCGTCCCCCGCGCCAGCGGGTTAGTTCTAACGCGCAAACCGTGGAAGTGGGTGAGCCCGACTCCCCAACGCATGGTCCGCATGTCGCGGATTGACTCAGCCCTCTCGCCGGTCCGGGCTCACCCCCGTGTAGTCGCGAAGTGGCAGGGAATGCTTCCAGCGGGCATCGGCCTTGCCATCGGACTTCTTGCGTCGTTAGCCGTCAATCGTCTCCTAAAATCGGAACTGGTCGGCGTTTTGCCCAATGACCCGATCACGCTGCTCGCCGCGAGTACCACACTGATGCTCGCCGCAGCGCTCGGATGCTTGATACCGGCTCGGCGCGCGGCGCGCATCGATCCGGCTGTATCGCTGAGGCACTAATGATGCGGATAAAAAGAGGAACGTCACAGAGACGAAACGCGGTTCTGCCAACAACGCGGGTGGTAGCCGCATCTCCCTGGGCAGAGACCAAAATGCGGCTGAAAGCCCCATGTTCCGCGAGGAAGGCATAACATCGATATCCAACGCAGCGCAAGCCGCAGACAGCAAACAGAAGAATCGCCGCGCGGTCGCGGCGGTCGCGCCGGCTTCCAGCATCCGTCGTGGCCACCAGAGCCCGAACCTGCTCCCACGAAGGGCCGAGTGGAATGTGCTCCAGCTCGTAAACGCGTGGCAGTTCGATGCCCGCCGAGATGCCGGGCTTACACCAGCCTTGCTGCTCCGCGTGTTTAAAGAATGTTCGAAGCGTCTGGCCTGCCGTGGCGACCGTCACGCGCTTCCATCCTTCGAGCCCTTCGATGTTAGATAACGATCGACGTCGGCCAACGAGACTTCCGGCAAACTGGCCTTCAACGGTTGCACCCACAAGAGAAACGAGCCAATCGTCTTCAAGCGGGATGAGATCGTGGCCGGCGAGAATCCCCGTTCATCGGACATGTATCGGGTGAACTTAGTGATCTGTTCCGTGGCCATCCGGGGCTGCTGTGTTTCGACAAACAGGCCGGAAAATCGTAACCAGCACTCCGTGGCGTTCACGATTCGTTTGCGGACAGACGGCGACTTGTCCGAACCTTCCGAAATCCATTGATCGACGACTGCCTCGATCGCAGCACGAGACACACCGCGGTCGGCTGTCATCTCAATGCGCGAGGCGACCAGGAGAATATCTCGCGCGAAGCGTTGTATCGTTGCCGGAGCGTGGCCTTGCGCGGCAAGGTGCTCCAGGAAGGCTGATCTGGTATCTGGGAATGGTTCGGCGCATTGAAGTCGTGTCGTGAACTGTCTTTTCTACAAGGTCTCGAACAAAGTGGTTTTTCTCCTTGCCTGGAGATGCTACCCCACGGGCGCGTCGCCGTTATGTTCTGTTAAAAAAAGACCGGCCACTGGAAAATGGCCGGTTTTGCTGGCGATGCCCGCCTAGCACTGCATAACTGCCGCTGGAGCATAAAAGATGCAATTCGTCGAACTGATTCTCGCCGGCTGGGGGGAACCCGAGAGGCATGATCGCGGCAATGCGATGGCTTTCGAAAAAGCCTCGTACAATCCTGAGCACACCGGGTACGGCTGTCTGATGGTCGCCGGGTTCGCCAATATTCGATCGAAGGCCCTTTAGGCTGTGGGGTTGCACTGAACTGGGATTGCAGTAGGATGTCGAATGTGGACGCCACAACTCTCTCACGGGACATCCGGTTCGCGGCCCGCTCGCTGGCACGGACCCAAGGGCTCACTATTACGGTCATCGTTACGCTGGCGCTGGGTATCGGCGCGAACGCGGCGATCTTCACGCTGGTCCGCGGGGTGCTGCTGCGTCCGTTGGTGAACCGCGACGAGGATCGGCTGATTTACATTCGCCAGAGCGCGCCGGGAATCGGCGCCGAGAATGTGAATTTCTCGGTACCGGAGTTGAACGATCTGCGCGCGGGCGTAAAGACCCTCAGCGAATTCGGCGATTTCTCCACCATCGGGTTCAGCCTGGTGGGGTTGGGCGAGCCGCGAGAGATCCGCGCGGGCGTCGTCGGGGGAACGTATTTCGAGACGATGGGGCTCCATCCTGTGTTAGGCCGTCTGCTCGACGCGCGCGATGACGGCCCGAACGCTGCGGGCGCGGTAGTTCTGACCTGGCGATTCTGGATGACGGCGTTTCACGGCGATTCGTCTGTGTTGGGCAAGGCGGTGCGACTGGAGTCCTTCGGTCCGCCGCGCACAGGAACCATCGTTGGGGTCCTGGAGCCGTCGATACCGTATCCGGCGGATACGGAAATCATTGCGAATATCGTCACCAGCCCGCATCATCTGTCGGCGACGATGGTGACTGGACGAGTGCACCGAATGACGGAGCTGTTCGGACGCCTCGCGCCGGGCGCGACGCTCCAGCAGGCGCGTGCGGAGCTGAATACTGCCTACGGAGCGATGGTGAGGGAGCATCGCGAAGCGTATCCGGCGCAGGCGCATTTCCAGATCAGCGCCGTGAAGCTGCGCGATCAAATCACGTCGAATGCCAGAACGATTTTGCTGGTTCTCATGGGAGCGAGCGTGCTGGTGTTCGTGATCGCGTGTTCCAACGTCGCCAATCTGATTCTGGCCCGGACGATGCGACGGGAGGGGGAACTCGGCATTCGCGCGGCGCTTGGCGCGAGCAATGCGACGCTCCGGCGGACGCTGCTGTGCGAGAGTCTTTTGTTGTGCGGGGCAGGCGCGCTGCTGGGGGTTTTGAGCGCGGGTCCGATGGTATCGATTCTGGCGCGATATGCTTCGCGGTTTTCCGTGAGGGCGCTCGATTTGACGGTGGATTCGAGCATTCTATGGGTCGGCGCGCTGCTGGCGCTGCTGGCGGCCGTGCTATTGGCTTATGTGCCGCGGCTGCCGTCAGCCGAGTCGTCGCATGGATTCGGGCTGGCGACCGGGAGCACCCGCGTCACCGGGAGCGCGACCGGGCGGCAGCGCGTGTTTGCGGTGGTCCAGATCGCGGCGTCGTTCGTGCTGCTGGCGGGCGCAAGTATGCTGCTCAAGACGCTGATGACGCTGCAGACGGCGCAAACCGGAATGGATACACGCCACGTGCTGGCAGTCAACGTGCCGATCATGGAGTACGGAAAGTCGCCGGATCAGGTGCGGGAGTTCTACCGCGAATGCATCCGCCGGCTGATGCAGTTGCCCGGAGTGGACCAGGTGGCGGTAGGCAGCTCCGTGCCGTGGCGCGATGCAGGGCAGGATCCCGAGTTTCAATTCACGGGAGATGGCCACGCATCCAGCGAAAACGATCCTCGCGCGAGGTGGCGCATCGTGTCGCCGGCGTTTTTTGCCGCTTTGGGCGTTCCGATCCTCTCGGGGCGGGATTTCAATGATACAGACCGCAAAGGCAGCGAACTGGTCGTGATTGTCAGCCAGAGTGTGGCGGAGCTTATGTTCCCGGGCCAGGACGCCGTGAACCGGCACCTGACGTGGAGCGATCCGGTGATGAAGTTTGTCGGCATCGACATCAAGCCTATGCGGATCGTCGGCGTGGTCCCGGACCTGGAAGACCAAAAAGTGACGCCGGGCCGCGCGGTCACGGTTTACGAGCCCTTCGAGCAGCAGTTGTTCGGAGGGCGGCTCTTTGTGCATACCCGCGGCGATCCATATGCGGTGGTGGCGCCGATACTACGCTCCATCCGCGGGTTGTCGGCCGACCAGGTGGTGGAGCGGGCAGCGACTCTCGAAGACATACGCTCCGAAGTGTTGACGCCGGATCGGTTGAACACGATCGTGTTCGGAGGGTTCGCGGGCGTGGCGCTGTTGATCGCGGTGGTGGGAGTGGCAGGCGTGCTGGCGTTTTCGGTGAGCGGAAGGACGCGCGAGTTCGGGATTCGCCTGGCGATCGGATCACAGCCGCGGCAGCTGGTGGGGCGCGTGGTGGCTGAGGGTGTGGTGATCGCCGCGATCGGGATCGTGTCAGGGATGGCGTGCGGGTATGGATTGATGACGCTCGCTCAGGGGTGGGTGAACGAGACGCAGGCGCCGGGGGTGTTGGTGGTGGCCGGTTCGGCTGCGGTGCTGCTGGTGGCGGCGGTGGTTGCGTCACTGATGCCGGCGGCGAGGGCGGCTCGGGTGGATGTGATGCAGGCTTTGCGCAGCGAATAAAGAGGGGAGCGAGTGAGCGGCCGAACGGTGAACATCAGACGCGTAAAGCCTCCGAATAGAAGACATCAGGATGCAGCGGTCCGACAGCCCGACGAATACCGCGCAAGCGTTGGATAGGTCTCTTCCCTCAGAACGACGGTGTGCGACATACTGCCGTTGGGTTCCGCAACGCAAGCGGATGACGCTACTCGGAAGTGAGCCGTCGCTGGCCCGCCCGAACGCTTCACGCGAAGAGTCCAGTCACCGAAAACCGGCCGCCCACTTGTGCTGCCGGCCCGCAGGGTACAAGATACCCTGGCAGCCCGTGGCAGAAGCCGCTCCTTCGCAATCGCGGCTCTATAACGCGTTGCATCTACTGAGCCGCGCGCGCAAGCAAGCGGTATCTTCGGCGTTCTGCCACAGGCTGCTAGACTAGGCCGTGAATGATCACTCAGTGAGGAGACGAAAATCATGGCATCCCATCAAGAGTTCCAGTGCGAGATTTGCGGGATCGTGAGCAACAAGCCGGTCCACTGGTTCGTGATTCAGTGCAGTAACTCGCAACTAACTATTCTGAAATGGGAATCAGAGGCTGCCAATGCCCGGGGCGCACGTCACTATTGCGGAGAAGCACACGCGCAGGTTTACATCAGCCGTTGGCTTGAAGCGGCGTGTGGGCCTCCGCACCCGAACGCCGCGGTCTCGCATGCTTCGGCAAAGGATTAAACGACTACCAGCTGAAAGCCGGTAGAATCCAACACGACTGAAAGTCGCGGGCTGCGGCTGAAGCCCTCTCAAGGCTGTTCCGGCTGAGAGCCGGCTTAAGGCTCGGTGGCTGTGATTTTGAGAGGCTATAACGCGAACTGTGGAAACGCCGGAGCGATTCAATCACAGCCTCGGGTCTGAGGCCGATCGCCAAACATCACGGCGAGCTGATTCATCACCGCATCCCAACCCTGGCGGCGTGACCAGCGGTTGGAGAAGTTGCGGATATTCAGGAACAGAATTTTGATTACGGCATCATCGTTGGGGAACATCTTGCGGGTGGCTCAGAAGTGCGACCCGACGCCGCACAAATCAACTTTTCGATCTGCGTAGCGCCGACTATCGATCCGAAGCAGCTGCAATCCTGGCAGCGAACCACAAACGCGACTGGCGTCGCGTGTACCAATACATTCTCTACATCCAATTCTTGGACAGTACGCTGGCAGCCCGTGGCAGAAGCTGCTCCTTCGCAATCGCGGCTCTATAACGCGTTGCATCTACTGAGCCGCGCGCGCAAGCAAGCGGTATCTTCGGCGTTCTGCCACGGGCTGCTAGTACTACTGGGTCATAAAAATAACAATCTGAGGT
>DATHOT010000178.1:0-17636 GCA_035484655.1 Bryobacteraceae bacterium
ACAACGGCGATCGCACGCGAGTTGCTTTGGTAAGAGATCCGCAGTCCCGCAGTTGAGGCGCTGGCAGAACGCAGATTGCCGTTAAAATCCAGAATCCGCAGGGCCGGGTCTTTTTGTGCGGGCTCGATCACGTTCGACCCAGCCGGGAGCCACAAAGTTGCTTCGTCGCGAACAGGCCAAAGGCGGCCATTTACAAGAGCGGGGCCATGCCACGGAATTCCCACGCCGTAGCGCGAATCTACTGTAAGTCGTGTGCCGTCCTGCTCGGCCTTGTCGACGTTCGCGGCGGCGGAAGCAAGCAGAGGAAGATCGGGGCTCAAGATCGAATTCTCGAAATACAGCGCAACTTGTGGAAATGCCTGGGCAGCAACGTGTACGAGTTGGAACAATTCCGCGCCGGTTTGCTGCTTGGTTGGATAGACGTCCTGATAGCGTTCGACGATGTTGATGTCGATGGCCAGCTTACCGGTCTGTTCGGTGAGCGGCTGATAGCGGGACGCGATTTGCGGATATCTGTCAGGACCCAAGTTCCAAATGGTCGCCGGGTCCTCGATCAAGAAGGTGAAGTCATGTTTATCGAGCAGTGGGAGCACGCGCGCGGCATCGGCGCCAATCAGGTCGCGCACGCGCGTGTCGAAGCGATCGTCGACGTGCGTCAACACGAAGTCGAGATTCGGTTTGGTCTGCCGGATGGCCTCGATCTGATCAATCCATTCTTCCTGCTGGCGCCGGGTCAGGTCGGCACGATAGTCCAAGAAGGCGCGCAGCTTGGGGGGATCGGATTTCCCGGCGCCGAACAGTTCGAGTGGATCGAAGCCGCGCAGTTGCTTGAACTGGGCCCGTACATCCTCGTTCATGGGGGTGAAACGCGCCGGGTTGGCCGCGCCTTCGAGGGATTCAAAATACAGCTCGGCCAGGTTTATGCCGTCCCAATCGAAACGCCCGATGAGATCCTTGGCGCCGCGCGAAACTTCGGCGAACGATTCGCGGTTCGTCAGATTCATGAGCTTGCGCCAGTCGAGCTGTGCGTCCTGCTGAAGCGCGGTTCTCTCGCGCCACTGGGGATATTGCGCCCAGAATTTCTCGCTGACGTGCGGCAGCTCCAGCCACACGTAGACAAGGATCGCTTTTCGGTGGCACGCCTCGATCAAGCGCCGCAGGTAATTATCGCTTTCGGCATCGGATTCCCAGTAATGCCACCCAGCCACGTGCAAGGCGCTGATTCCGGCTTTCCGCCAACGCTCGGCGAAGTAATCCAGATCCACGCGCGAACGGTAAGAGCCGTCGAAAAATGCCCACAGGCGCTCGCTGCGAAAGGGTGGCTTGACGCCGAGATCGCTGAGAGCTTGCAGGAGGTAGGGAAAGCGCTCGTACCCCTTTTTGCCGGGTGAGGTCGCGATCCACAACGCCGCTCCGGAGCCTCGCCGAATCGCGGCCATTACGGGCGCGCCTTCCCAACGTTCGGAGGCAAAGATGATGGCCGGTTTTGGCAACTCAAACACGGGAATCTCAAGGGCGTTTTCCCAAACGATCGAGAGCTTGGGCGCGCGCTGGTCCACTATGCTTCGCACGACCACCCGCTTCGCCCCGGGCTGAATACCGAGCGCTTTGGCGAGATCGCTCTCGCCTTCGATTACGACCACGGCACCTTGTTCGATCCGCTGGGCCCACTGCGGAACCGAGCCGGGAGCAAGAGCACGGACAATGAAGAGATTGGCTGGGCCCCCGGCGGCCTTCATGAGTCCGATGGAGGAGAGAATTTTCGGCCAAGGGCCGGGATCGTCGCCGGCTACGTGGTACGTGAATGACGCTGCCGAGGCCGAAGCGATCAAATAAAACGCGGCAAAAATCAGTCTAGTGAGTGAATGCATACCAGAAACCGGCTCGCAAGTCAAAGAAGTTGGGGCGCCGCGGATTGTCCAGGTTTACCAAATAGACGCCCCGCAGGAAATTCACGGAAATCAGCATCGATTTCGGCAGGCCCTGAAACCGGAAGCGCAGGCCGGGGCCAATTTCAGCATAGTTGGCCCAATACTGATGCAAGCGATCCACGGTGGCGTTATAGTTCACAAAGAGCTGGGCCTGAAATCCAAGCGATTCGGACTTAGAGAATGTGTACCCGCTGCGATTCTGCGTGTAGAGCAACATATCGTTTTGAAAACGGCTCACGAAAACCCCGTCTTCGTTATTTTCGAAGAAGAATCCCTTCAACCCACTTATCAGATGGCCGAAGCCTTTTGCGTACGCGATGCCCCCACGGTAGTCCGGAACCATTGCACCGACATCGCTTCGGTTGGTCAGATACTTGACAGCCTCGCCGGCTTCAAACCAGCCTGTAATACCGTGACGGGTTACAGTAGCGACGCCAAATGCGAAGATGAACGACGTCTCCGAGAGATACTGCGGCGCCGGATTACTGAGTGTCGAGCCGAGTGTGCCGCGCACATCTCCGACAAAGCGCACTGAAATATATGGATGGAAGGGCAGCTTGCCTAGCCTCATCTCGGTCTTCACCTGGCCGTAACCGAACGCATCGTGCCAGCGGCTGGAAAAGAATGGAAACGCCCAGGCGGTGGTGCGGAAGAGTGCCAACCCAGGCGCGAGATTCCGAGAGGCCTGGCCGGCCTCGGTGGCAACGGAAGAATCGGGACTCTTACCCGCTAGATTGAACCATTTGACGGCCTCGCGGTCGTCGTGCAAGATGTTGTAGACCCAGCCTAGCTTCAACATGACCGAAAAATCCACCGGATCGTTTTCGTGCGCGATAGTCAGATACTTGAGCGCATCCTTCAGGTAGCCGGCCTTCAGGCTTTTTTCAGCGAGCGCCTTTGCTTCTTGGGAGACTTGTTGCTCCGACGTGGTTCGTTTTCGCAAGGTCTGCGGCAGTTTGAGCGCCACGCGAACGCGGTCAGCCAACTCCTCATCGTTCCCCTTCAATACCCGGTCGAGTAATGGCTGCGCCCCGGAATAATCCTGCCGGTTCAAGCGGAGAAATCCGAGCTGCGCCGCGCTGAGCAGATCGTCAGGCGCCAGTTGATTGAGGATCAAGAACTGTTGCTCGGCGGCTTCCTTCTTACCCATCTCGAGCAGCAGATAAGAGAATTCGCGGCGCAACTCGAAGTTTTTGGGGTCGAGTACCAATGCTTTTTCGAACTCGTAAACATAGGGATAACGGGCCGGCAGAAGTTCGCGGGCCTTTTCGGCTACTCGCGCTTGTGCGCCGCGTGACGCAGCCAGCAAAATGTAGAAGGCTTCCTCGTCGCGGCCCAGCATCTTCCATACGCGCCCCAGATCCAGCATTAGGGAGCGTTCCTGCGGTTTGAGCTTCCTCGCCTTTTCGTAATGCTCGGCGGCCAAATCGAGTTCGTCGCGCTGCTCAGCCAGCGTGGCCAGCTCCTGGTGGGCGCTGAAATTGTCCGGCGACATCTCAAGGGCCTTCAGCCAGCGCGCGATGCCTGTGGCCAGCGGTTGGTCGATTCTTTGGAAGGCTTGCTCGGCGAGTGTGTCGCCGGTCTTGCGAACTCTGTCGAAGATGCGTCGCGCTTCGGCCTGCTGTTTCGTTTCATAGCAGAGAAAGGCGTATTCGAGCGCCACATGCTGATCCGCTGGGTCGAGCCGGATGGCTTCGGCAAATTGATCGCGGGCGGCTTCGTTTTCACCGATCTTCAGTAGTGTGTAGGCCAGGTCCTTTCGGATGGAGGCGCGGTTAGGTGCTAACTCGATTGCTTGCCTGAACGATGCGACTGCTTGGTCGTAATTCCTGTCCCGAAGTGTATCGTAGGCATGTTGAAGAGGCCGATAGGCAGGATCGGGATTTTGCGTGGCAGCTGACTGTATGGCGAGCGCCACCATGAATGTAATCTGTAACACCGATTTACCCTCACGGGATAGAGGTGTAGTGCGATGAATGAAAAACTTCTCTCAAGCTTTAGTGGTGGCTTTTAACTGCCGAATCCGATGCGTCTCCTGGGAGACACTGGCGGTTGTAGCAGTTGCCGGATAGCATCGAACACCGCTTGGATTTTCACGTCGTGCTGCCGGTACTTTTTTTCCAGCTCCTCGATCTTCTCAGCCAAGTCCCGATGCGTCGTAAGAATTTCGCGCAGTTTTACAAAGGCCCGCATGATCGCGATGTTCACCTGAACCGCGCGCTCGCTGTTGAGGACGGATGAGAGCATCGCCACTCCTTGCTCGGTGAATGCATATGGTGAGGTGCGACGCCCTCCCCAACTTGAGGTCACAAATTGTGACCTCAAGATTCCCATCTCTTTGCCAGTGAGCTGAAACATGAAGTCTTTTGGAAAGCGTTTGAGATTGCGTTTAACGGCTTGGTTGAAAACCTTGGTGGGTACGCGATACAGCTCGGCCAGATGAGAATCGACCATCACTTTCTGGCCGCGAATCAGGAGAATGTGCGTCTCAATCGAGGCGGTGAGCGGGTGAGCCGGGCGGCCTGCGAGCGCTCGTGGCGTTTTATTCATCATCCTGGAAGTCGCCGAACCCGCCTGTTTGTCTCACCTGCAATCTGCAACTGATGCGAAAATAGCCGCATGGCTCGTGAGTTCGATCTGACGCCCCAAGCGATCCCGCCCGTGCGGACGCGTTTACGCTGCATAGCGACCCAACTACCGGTTCCCGGATCGCTGCCAATACTCGAGAAATTGCAGCGCTACGAGCCGCTGGCGATGCGCGGCCAGCCGCCGGTAGTATGGGACAAAGCTGAAGGTTTTCAGATCTACGACGCGTACGGCAATAGCTGGATCGATTGGTCGTCCGGAGTGCTGATCACCAACGCTGGACATGGCCGGCAGCCGGTCATCGACGCCATCATCGCTCAGGCATCGTCCGGATTGCTAACGAGCTATGGCTTTGCCAGCGAAATCCGATCGCGTCTGGTGGAACGGCTCGCGGGCCTTCTCCCCTGGCCGCTTAAGAAGATCTTCCTGCTTACCACCGGGTCGGAAACAGTGGAATGCGCGATCAAGCTGGCTCGCTCGCAGGGCCTGCGCACCGGCGGATCAGCAAAGAATATTATCGTGTCCTATAGCGACGCCTTTCATGGCAGGACCCTGGGCGCGCAGCAAGCCGGCGGGATTCCCGCTCTGAAGGAATGGATCGGCAACCTGGATCCCGGCTTCGCGCAAGTCCCGTTTCCGGACGGCTTTCGGACTCCGGACACATCCTTCGATTATTTCGAGCGCTGTCTCAATGACCAAAATATCAATCCGGAGAATGTGGCCGCTGTGATGCTTGAAACCTATCAGGGTGCGAGTGCCGCGTTCGCGCCGGCTCACTACATACAGTCGTTGCGCCAATGGTGCGACAGGCATCGCGCATTGCTGATTTTGGACGAGGTACAGGCTGGCTTCGGACGAACCGGCGCGATGTGGGGTTTCGAGCACTACGGCATCCTGCCCGATCTGGCTTTATTCGGGAAGGGCATTTCAAGTTCGCTGCCGATTGCGGCTGTCGCGGGGAGCCCGGAGATCATGGATTCGCAGCCGGTCGGAACAATGACATCTACGCATACCGGAAACCCCGTTTGTTGCGCCGCCGCATTGGCATCGATCGATCTGGTCGTAAGCGAAAAGCTGGCGGCGAATGCCTGCCAGGTAGGCAATGTCCTGCACCGGCGTCTGCGCGAACTTCAGCTCCGCTTTCCGCAGATCGGAATCGTCCAAGGCCGCGGGCTGGTGGCCGGGCTATCGTGCGTGATACCCGGTTCTACGGCGCCCGATGCGGATTTGGCGTGGAACGTAGTGCGGCTCTGCTTCGGGAAAGGGGTACTGATGTTCGCACCGGTCGGGTTCGGCGGCGCTACGGTCAAGATCGCTCCTCCGCTGGTTATCACCGAAGAGGCGATTCTGGAAAGCACGGCCGTTCTGGAAGAAGCTTTCCACCAAGCGATCGGAGGCCGTTAGTAGACCGATGCGCGTCACCATTCTCGGCGGCGGAATGATCACACACGACCAGATCCTGCCGTCGTTATATCAGCTGCAGAGGCTCGGATTGGTGGAAGAAATTGCGGTCTGCGCGCGACACGACCAAACGCTGCGCTCGCTGGCTGATTCGCGTCAGCTTCAGCAGGCGTTCCCTGGACAGACCTTCCGCTTTTCGGCCGGCCTGTACCGCGATGCACTGGCACAGGCGCCGGCTCACAATCTCGCAGTCATCGCTCTGCCCGATCACTTGCATTTCGATGCCGCAATGGCTGCGCTCGAGGCCGATCAGCATCTGTTGGTGGTCAAGCCCCTGGTCATGAAGCTGGCCGAGGCCGAAGCCATTGAGCGCGAGGCATCTCGGCGCGGCCTTTTCGTAGGGATCGAATATCACAAACGTTTTGACGACCGCAGCCTCCTGGCCCGTCGCAAGTATCGTGCCGGAGAGTTCGGCGAGTTTCGCCTCGGCGCCGCCTGCCTGATGGAGAAGTGGTATTATCGGCACTCCAATTTTCAGAACTGGTGTACCAGCGAAAATTCCGATGCCTTCGCTTACATCGGCTGCCACTACGTCGACCTGGTGCATTTCATCACCGGCCTTTGGCCCGTCTCAGCCAGCGTGTACGGCGTCAAAGACGAGTATCCGAACGGCAACGAAGGCTTTCTGTGGACCGATGCACGCATCGTCTGGAGCAACGGCGCCTGCCTCAACGTCCAAAACTCACTGAGTTTTCCCGACGAGGCGCCTGGTACCAACACGCAGGGCTTGACGCTTTATTGCTCCGGCCGGACAAATGGCGCACTGATTCGCCACTCCGATCAGTACCGTGGCATCGAATATGTGTACGTGTCTAGACCCGAAGCGCCGGGGGCCACGATCTATGCCGAACCCAGCCCGGATTATTTCCAATATGTCGATCTGGGAGGTGGCGGCTTGACGCCGGTCGGGTACGGCTATCGTTCCATCGAATACCTGTTCCGCTGCTGCCTCCGGGTGGAGAGCGCGCCCGATCGACGCCAGGCAATTCGCGACATCGACCACGAGGGAATTGCCGCGACACCGGCCAACAGCCGCTACAACGAAGAAGTCATCGAAGCTGCGCGGGAGTCGATCTTGAACGGCGGCTGCGTCGTGTCAATTGTTGGTCGAACATGAAAAACCCGACCCGGGTCTTCCGGATCGGGTGCTAACTACCCAGGTTTCAGCGCACCAGATGTCAGGCGACGTTCTGCGCCCGATTACGGCTAATAATGGCGTTCATCTGGTCTTTCAGACGAAGTTTCAACTTCTTCAGCCGATGCTCTTCCATCTCCTCTTCGGGAGTGAGGTGCTGCTTGGCTTCCAAAGCCTCAAGCTGCTTATGATACTGCGCATGCTGCTCGGCCAGACGGCGGAATCCTTCATCCGTTTTCATCAGGTGCGCTCTTAATTCATCCTGCGTGTTCTCCATCAGGTTGTTTTCTCCTTTGTGAGGTTGCCACGCCGAGTCGGTAGGGTTGACTTGCTCGGTGGGGTAAGTGGTAAGTTCCAACATTCTTCAACAGGGAGTCACCGACGGCTCCCGCAATTGAACAGTATCATGAAAAAATCCTCATGACAATCCCCGTCTCGATCGGGTTCTCATAGTACTGCGGCCGGGCGCCTACCACCTGGAATCCTAACCGCGCATACAATTGGCGAGCCGCGGCGTTTGACTCCCGGACCTCCAGAAAATGAACTCCGGCATGGCCCCTGATTTCGGTCTGGAGCAGCTCCGAAGCGATCCCAAGCCGTCGAAAGTCGGGATGGACCGCCACGTTGAGTATCTCTCGCTCCCGATCGCCGACCTGCCGCGAAACAACAAATCCGGCGGTCCGGCCTTCGAACATTGCGACGCGACAGTCGAAGGCCAGGTAGTCTTGCGCCTGCCACTGCGACGCTTCGGCGGCGGAAGCCTGAATCACTGAGATCTCGCCCAGATCGCCGGCTCCCGCGCGCCGCATCTGAATCCGCGAAGGCAGCAGTCTGCGGATGAGCGAGCGCTGGCGTGCACCAATTTCCTGCCATCCGAAATTGCGTTCCACGTGGGCGCGGCCGGCCGCCGCGATTTGCTTGCGCAGCTCCTGATTCTGCGACAAAGTCCGAATAGCGTTCGCAAAATCCACCGCCTCGTCCGCGATCCAGACATTCACGCCGTGTTGGAGGCCGAGCCCGGCGCAACCTGAGTGGGTCGACACAACTGCCCGCTCCATGGCCATTGCCTCCAGGACTTTGAGGTTGGTACCGGCGGAAACCAGCGTGGGAACCAGAACCAGATTCGCTTCCACATAAAGCGGCCTGACATCACGTACGAATTCGAGCAGATGGACCCGATCGTCCGCAGGAAGCGAGGCCAGCCCGGTGTACTGGCGCCAGTAGATTACCGGATCTTGTCCGCTCACAACCGTCATTGTCATGTCGGAGGTCTGCGCCTCTAGAATCGGCCACACCTGTTCCATGAAGAATCGGAATGCGACGATATTCGGGAAGTGCCGAAATGATCCGATGAATAGCAATCGCTGGCCGGGGCGTTCGATCTCGGGCGTGAAACGCGTCAGATCGACGCCGTTTTGGATTACCGCGACATTGGGATGGCCCAGCGTAGCGCGGTCTTGATCCGACATCACGACCACCTGCTTGTAACGCTTGACCCATTTTGTCTCGAACCGCCGCCACCGCCAGTAATCCCATTGGCGCGAAAACCGGGCTGCTCGCGTGGGTAAGCGGTCGCGCACCTGGCGATACAAGTCAAACGTGATGTCGTGTTCTACCAGAATGTCTCCGGCATACGGGGCGAGCATCGTATACTCCACCTGTACCGCTTCAATCTTGTACTCTCGGCGGATGCGGGCCAGTGCGCTTTGCATCGCGCTCGAACGAAACTCGTGCACCTCGGGCGGAAGTAACGATGACCAGCGTGGCTCGCGATAACGTGATTTCCCAACCAGTATGACGCGCGCGCAATGCTCGAGTACGGGGCCGATGTCGTCGGCCGTCTCCTGGTCACGAAATGCGAACAGGAAAATGTCGAACTCCTCCGCCATCGCGCGCAGCAAATTAAAGATGCGGACCGCCCCGCCGTGCGACAGGGGAAAAGGAAAGTACGGCGTCAGAACAGCGATCCGGCGCCGGCGAGGGGACATCGGCCGTCCCGCGATCTCATCCACAGTGGAAGGATAAACTGACGGGTCCTTCTTCCAGGGAACCAGCCACTTCGGCCGCAGGAAGATCCGGTCCAGAGGCACGCCTTTCACAAAGAGCAGCGAGGCGATACCGGTGCGCAAACGCAGATGGTGGCGCTCCAGCCGCTGGTTGTAGGCCAAAATCTTGGTCGGCGCCAGCAAAAACGCGATGCGCCGCAGGTTACGATAACGGCCATCACCGTCGAACAGAACCGGGGCCAAACCGATCCGATATCCGCGCAGCAGACGCCGTAGTGACCGGTAACTGCTGGCTTCTTCGGGCCGCACCAAGATATGCAGCCGGCGAGGCTCCAAGGCTTGGATCTCGGCAAACATCCGATCCACGAGCAACTCATCCCCCGAAGCGAAGGAGACGATGACCGCCTCCGGGTCCTTACCGAGAATCCGGAAAATGAGTTGCTTAAGCGCGGCCCTCAACGGAATTCGATGGAGACCGCTTCGCCGGCGACCCGCTGCTTTGCATCCGGCTTCGCAATGTATTCGACCAGCACTTTCTGCGGCTGTTTTTGCGCGCCGCAGCCGAAGGCTTTCTCTCCGCCCCCCACGATCACGATCTGAGATGGATCGAGAACCATCAGTTGCAGGGTCTTTCCGTCCGCGCCTTGGATCACCAGACGGGCCTGTCGTCCGAGGCAATCGAACCTCGTGAAGAGGCCTTCGATACTCGCATTCCCGTGCAGTTCCTCGTACCAACCGACGGGCTTGGGCGGCGCCGAGCCGTCCGGATTTAGCTTCTTGCCGGCGTCTGCCTCGGCTGCACGGATGGCCGAGTAGCTTTGCGCCTTCACGCGCTGAATATCCGCCTCGCGTTCCTCGGCAATACGTTTGCGCTCGGCGGCTTCATAATCGGCGCGCTCCTGTTCCACTTGAAGACGAACCTGATGAATGCGAGCGCGCTCCTCGTCATTGGCGGCCGCACGCTCAGCCCCCGCCCAGGCTTTCTGCGCTTCTGGATAGTTCTTCGCGGCGATCTCGGTTCGGGCCAGCGCCTGCCAGTTGTCGATATTACGCGGGTCGACGCCGGCGGCCTTCTTAAGCATCGCCGCTCGCTGCTCTAGATTATCTTTCTCGACCTCGGCCATGCGGATGTAGGGCTCGGCCCAGTTGGGATTCAGCTCCGCGGCTTTTTTCAGATCCGCGTTTGCCTTGGTCGCATCGGGTTCCAGCCGCCCGGCTTCCAGCCACGCCCGCGCGTTCTCGCTTTCCGATTCGATCGCGCTCTGGAACAGCCGGCGCGCTTCGTTGTCCTTGTGATCTTGCAGTGCGAGCAACCCGAACCCTTCGGCAGCGGGAGCGCCATGCATTCTCTCGTAAGCCGCAGGGGCCTGAGCCGACCCTGCGGCCAGCAGCAGATCCGCCATCGCGATCTGCCCCGAATTCGCGTCCAACTGCATCAACTTGAAATCCCGCGTGGGGCTAAGCGCTCGCGCGGAAACTAACGTGGTGGCGAAAGTTCCGGCTTTGAGATACGCATCAGCCTGTTGGTTCAACTGCGCCAGGCTCTTTTCAAATGCGTTCCGGCAAGCTGCTTCGAAATCGCCACTCTGTTCCAGGTTGGAAATCATCACACGGCTGCGCCCGGCGTAGTCAGGATTCACGGTCACCAGTTGCATGAATGCCCAACCGCGCGATCGCTCGGCCTCCGGCACCGGCGTACCGAGCGTTACGTGCGTCCCGTTCACTTCCAGTGTCGAAAGCAGCTCAATCAGTCCGTCTTCAATAGGCTGGGGAAGCCGGTTCGTATTTTCGTGCAGCATGATGCGCGCCAGCTCCTTTAAGGTCTCCCGCGAGAAGTCAGCAGATTCGCCAACCGCCAGCATCCGCGCATCGCGGCCCAAGGCAAAAGGCACGGAAGCCGCAGGCATTTGGTTCGTATTTTTGAAAACCAGCACCCGGATGGGCCAAACCGATCGCAAATCCTGCTTGCCGGTGATTACCCGCAGCGCTTCGCGAAACTGTTCGAGGTACATCAGCTTTTCGCGGGCAATCTTGTCGCTGCCGGTGGTGTATACCTCGAAGGGCCCCGATTTCACAGCCTCCCAACGGTCCTCGGCCACCAGCCAGAAGGGCAAGCACGCTAGCAGCAACAGCCGGGAGAGCACGATTTTATGGTACCTCGGAGCGCTGGACCGTACCTACCAGCCCCGCGCGGCTATTTGTTTCTGCGGATTCTGCTGATATCCTATGTGGAATGTCCCGGGAGTCTCAGCATTGGGCTCGCGTAAAACAGGTACTCAATCTGGCGCTGGAGGCAGGCGCCGGCGAGCGCGCGCAATCGTGAAGGAGGCCTGCGCGGGGAGCTCAGTTCTGGAGAGCGATGTGGAATCGCTGCTCGTATACGCCAGCCAGACCGGGATACTGGACCAGTGCTTGCACGAGACTGTCCGAGATCTGACGTGGAACACGGGCATCTCGTGGCGCATCGGGCCTTATCGAGTTGAGCGCGTGCTGGGCAGCGGAGGAATGTGAACCGTGTATCTCGGTTTTCGCGATGACGATCAACTGCCTTCGCGGATAGCCCTGAAAGTCATTCACGCCGGGACCTCGGAAGCGCTTCTGGAACGCTTCGGCCGCGAACGGCGGATCCTGGCATTCACAGCCCGAACAAAGCAAAACTAAAGCAAATAGCTCAATTACTTCGCTTCGGCGCACACCGGACCGAGCCATTTCGACGTCCCACTCATATTCATGTTCATGCTACGCGTGCCGTCGCCCGTGGCCATGTGCGTCGTGATCTTGACGCTCTCCGCACTCAGCGCCTCCACGGTTATGCTTCCATTTCCCTGGATCGGCGGCTGAGCGCAATCGATCTTCACTTCTACTTTGCTGCGCGAAGAACTGATGATGGTCGTTTTGCACGTCTGTTGATCTTTATTGAACAACAACGGCTTCTCCAGGTCTTCCTTCTTCAGGCAGCTTTTGCTGGTGCTGGTTCGCGGAGCTTGGCTGCCTCTGGCCTTGAGCGACGCCTCCATCTTGGCGCGCTGGTCCGGGGTAAGCCGGTCCAGCACTTCTGGAGGGATGGGCGGCATACCGCTACTCTGCATTGTCATTGTGGTTTCCCACTGTCCTGTTTTCACGTCCAACGGAGTGTAGGAGTCGGCGGCCCACAGGGCAGTGCCGGAAACAAGGGCGAAGCTCAAAAACAATCTGATCTGCATTCGATGCCTCCAGTCGAAGTTATCGGCGATTTCCCGGAATCGCAATATGGCAGGCAGCAGAACAAGCCCGTCGCGTCCCCCACTTACGACAACCGGCCCCGCACCTTTTCGCTCAGCGCCTTCCCATCCACGCGCTTGCCCGCTAGTTTCGCCTGAACCGCCTTCATCACCACGCCCATCTGCTTGGCCGAAGTCACCCCGGTCTCCGCCAGCGCGGCCGCAATCGCGGCGTCGATCTCGGCATCGCTGGGCGCAGCCGGCATATACGACTCGATCAGCTTCAACTCAGCGTCTTCTTTATCGGCCAATTCCGGGCGTCCACCCTTGCGAAACATGTCGGCCGCTTCGCGCCGCTGCTTGATCAGCGTGCTCAAAATCTGCAGTTCACTGTTTTCATCCAGCGGCTTCATCGAATCGACTTCGTGCTTTTTGAGCGCCGTCTTGATCAAGCGGATCGCGTTCAGCCGCGCTTCATCTTTGGCCTTCATGGAGGCCACCATGTCGCTCTGAATCCGGTCGAGTAAAGGCATCGTTTTGCTATCCTAAGAATAATCCCTCTCATGTATATCAAGAAACAACGTCTACTGACACCCGGCCCCACGCCACTCTACCCTAAGGCGTTGCACTCGATGATGGGATCGGACATCCACCACCGCACCGAAGACTTCCGCAATCTCTACCGCGCCGTCCTCGCGGACCTCAAGGAAGTGATGGGCACGTCCAACGACGTGCTGACGCTGGTCTCCTCCGGTACGGGCGCGATGGAAGCGTCGGTCTCGAATCTGTTCTCACCCGGCGACCGCGTGATCGTCTGCGTGGCCGGAAAATTCGGCGAACGCTGGGCTGAGATCGCCAAGGCCTACGGCCTGGAGGCCATCGTGCTCCAGGAAGAATACGGCGGCGCGGTCAGCGCTCAGCGGGTGGCCGACGCGCTGAAGACGCAACCCAACATTCGCGGAGTTTTCGTCCAGGCTTCCGAAACGTCCACCGGGGCTGCTCACGATGTGCGCGCCATGGGCGAGGTCATCAAGAACACCGAAGCCATCTTCGTCGTCGACGCCATTACCGGACTCGGCACCATGCCGCTCGATATCGATCGCTGGGGCCTGGATATCGTGATCGGCGGCTCGCAAAAGGCCTTCATGATCCCGCCCGGCTTGGCTTTTCTCTCCATCAGTCCCAAGGCCTGGGCCTTCGCCGAAACCGCCAAGCTGCCGCGTTATTACTTCAACCTCAAACGCGAGAAAAAGAGCGCAGCCGGCGGCGAATCGAGTTGGACGCCCAACACTTCGCTCCTGTTGGCTCTGGCCGAAGCATTGAAATATGTCAAATCCGTCGGCATGGACAAGCTGGTGGAGAACGCTCAGATGCTCGCCAAGGCGACGCGCGCTGCAGTAACCGCGCTCGGCCTGGAACTGTTCGTTCCCAACTATCCCGGCTCATCGGTTACTTCTGTAAAGCCGCCGAAAGGGCTGGATTCGGGCGTGATTGTGAAAGAGTTCCGCAGCCGCTTCGGCTCCATCATTTCGAACGGCCAAGGATCGATGAAGGGACAGATCTTCCGCATCGCCCACCTGGGATATTTCGATTTTCCGGATCTTTTCGGTGTCATCGCCGAGCTTGAAATCATTCTCGCGGCGCAGGGAATCCCTGTGAAATTCGGAACCGGAGTCGCCGCCGTCCAGAACGTTTACGCGGACGTCGCTCTAGCTAAGGAGACGGTCAGCGCCTAAACCGGTCCCGACGACATGAACATTCTCATTGCCGAGCCATTGGCTGCCCCGGCACTAAAGCTCTTGAACAGCCAGCCGGGTTGGGACGTGGTTGTTTCAAATCCAAAAGACTTCGCGCGGCATCTTTCCGCAGCCGACGCTCTTATCGTCAGGAGCGCCGTCGCGGTGGACGCATCCGTTCTCTCCGCCGCGCCGAAGCTGCGTGTGATCGGACGAGCGGGTGTCGGCGTCGACAATATCGATCTGCTTGCCGCAACCGCTGCCGGCATACTGGTGCTGAACACGCCCGGTGGCAATTCGGTATCGGTTGCCGAGCACACCCTGGCGCTCATGCTCTCCCTCGCACGGTCGATTCCCACTGCCAGCGCATCCACGAAATCCGGCAAGTGGGAGAAACGTAAGTTCGTGGGAACCGAGTTGCGCCGCAAGACGCTCGGCATTGTTGGCCTTGGAAGCATCGGACGCGAAGTGGTGAAGCGCGCCGCAGCCTTCGAGATGCGCATCATCGCCAACGATCCTTATGTCCACTCGCAGACCGCCAAAGACGTGGGCGTTGACCTGGTGGACCTCGCGATACTTTACGCCCAGAGCGACTACATCACGCTGCACACGGCCCTCACGCCGGAATCGCACCATCTGCTTTCCCGCGACGCCTTCGCCACCATGAAGCCGGGCGTCCGTATTATCAATTGCGCCCGCGGCGAGCTGATCGATCAGGATGCCCTTCGCGACGCATTGACTTCCGGGAAAATCGGGGGGGCTGCGCTGGATGTTTTCGAAACCGAGCCGCCCGCCGCCGACGATCCCATGTTGAAGATGGACAATTTCGTCGCGACGCCGCACATCGGGGGCTCGACGGAAGAAGCACAAGAGATCGTCGGCGTACGCATCGCCGAGCAGATCGTTGAATATCTCCACAACGGCGTTGCTCTGCATGCCGTGAATATGCCCGCGCTCACTCCCGAGCAGTACAAGACGCTGGGCCCTTACAGTCAATTGGCCGAGCGGCTGGGCAATTTCGCTTCATTTATTTCGAGCGGCAATCCGAAAACAGTTCGCTTGCTTTACTTCGGCAAGATCGCCGAGCTCAACACGCACCTGGTGCGCAACGCGGGCCTGGCTGGCGTGCTGCAGCGTTCGCTCGCGAATAAAGCAAACTCGATCAACGCCATGCAAATCGCCGGCGACCGCGGCCTGACGGTGGCCGAACGCCACGACAAGCGCGCGGCCCACATCGACTCGGTTCGACTGGAGGTGGAAACCGACACCGGAATCACCTCTGTGGAAGGCGCCGTTGTGCTTGATCAGCCACGTCTGCTCCAGGTGGATGGCATCTACTGCGAAGCGCTCCTCGATGGCCATCTGACCTTCCTGAAAAATGAGGACGTGCCCGGTGTGATCGGATACATCGGCGGCGTGCTCGGCAAGAACGGAATCAACATCGCGACCTTTTCCCTGGGACGCAGAAGCGCCGGCGCCGAGGCAGTCTCGGTGATAGAGACCGATCAGCCTGTGCCAGAGCCGGTGCTCGCCCAGTTGCTCCAGAATCCGGCGGTGAAAATAGCGCGCTCCGTCAAATTCACCAGCTGAGTGGCACAGCGTAAACGCGCTAAAATGGCCGGTATGCGCAAGGAATGGATTTCTCCCCGGCTCAACGATGCGATTCGGACCCAGATGCACTACGCTCGCCAGGGCATCATCACTCAGGAGATGGAGTATGTGGCCGGGCGCGAGCACGTTACCGGCGAGCTGATTCGTTCCGAAGTCGCGCGCGGCCGGATGATTATCCCCGCCAACATCCATCACACCAACCTGGAGCCAATGTGCATCGGCGTCGCCTCCAGTTGCAAGATCAACGCCAACATCGGCAACTCCGCAACTACCTCGAACATCGACGAAGAGGTCGCCAAGCTCCACTACGCCGTCAAATATGGCGCTGACACCCTGATGGATCTCTCCACCGGCGGCGACATTCCGCGTATCCGCCAGGCCATCATCGCCGAATCGCCGATTCCGATCGGCACGGTCCCGATCTACGAAGCCCTCAGCCGAGTGCGCCGCGTCGAGGATCTGAACATCAACGTGATGCTGGAAGTGATCGAAGAGCAAGCCGAGCAGGGCGTCGATTACATGACCATTCACGCCGGCGTGCTGGTGCAGTACGTCCCGCTGACTACCAAGCGGATCACCGGCATCGTGAGCCGCGGCGGAGCGATTCTGGCTGAATGGATGGTCAAGAACCACAAACAGAATCTCCTGTACGAAAACTTCGACGCCATCTGCAAGATCTTCCAGAAGCATGACGTCAGCTTCTCGCTGGGCGATGGGCTGCGGCCGGGGTGTCTGGCCGACGCGAGCGATCAGGCGCAGTTCGCGGAGCTCAAAACTCTCGGCGAGTTAACCCGGAAGGCCTGGGAGTACGACGTACAGGTCATGATCGAAGGCCCCGGTCATATTCCGATGGATCAGATCCAGCTTCAGGTAGAAAAGGAATTGGAGCTGTGCTACGAGGCGCCCTTCTATACGCTGGGTCCGCTGGTCACGGATTTCGCGCCCGGCTACGATCACATCACTTCGGCCATCGGCGCCGCGATGATCGGCTGGTACGGCGCGTCGATGCTATGCTACGTCACTCCCAAGGAGCACCTCGGCCTTCCGAACCGCGAAGATGTCAAGCAGGGCATCATCGCGTATAAGATCGCGGCCCATGCGGCTGACATCGCCCGGCACCGGCCCGGCGCGCGTGACCGCGACGACCAGCTTTCGCACGCCCGCTATCGCTTCGATTGGCGCAAACAATTCGAGCTGTCGCTCGATCCCGAGACCGCCGAGGCGATGCACGACGAAACACTGCCGGAAGAAGGCTTCAAGGACGCCGCCTTCTGTTCCATGTGCGGTCCCAAGTTCTGCTCCATGAACCACTCAGCCAAGACCGAACAGTTCACCGCTGAAGACGCCGAGGCGGTGCTGTCGGCTACGCAGCAGATGGTGACCATCAAGCAGTAGTCCAGTGCACGACTGGCTATTTGAGCTGCGGGCCGATCAGCGTGTTTTGGATCTCTGTTCGGGCACCGGCAGCTTCAATCCCGCTGGCCTTCCTTGCACCGTTGTGGCGCTGGATGAAGATACAGCCGCGTTCGAGAGTGCTCGATCTTCCGAGCCGGGGCCGCATTACAGGACCTTCGGCAAGAGCGATCAGATTCCTTTTTCAAATGCGAGTTTCGATCTGGTGATCTGTCATCACGGCCTGGAGCACATCCCGGAAGTCGAGAAAACATTGACCGAGATCGGCCGCGTGCTCAAGCCCGATGGCCGCCTGGTGGTCTCCATCCCCAACGGTTATGGCCTTTGCGACGGCATTTATCGGTTTGTGTTCGAGGGCGGAGGGCATGTAAATCGTTTCACCTGGCAGCGGGCCGTCCCGTTGGTGGAGCGATGCGCGGGCGTTCACTTACAGAGTTGGCACAAGCTCTATTCGTCGTTCGCTTATTTGTGTCGCTTGGCCGAGGCGCTCGACACCCGGCCGATGAGCCTGCCACAGCGAGCCCGCGCCCTGGGCAACGTGCCTCGCGCCACGGTGT
>DATHOT010000179.1:0-44099 GCA_035484655.1 Bryobacteraceae bacterium
TATCAACCGCTTGTTGGGTGGGGTTGGGAGCCTGTGGCGCCTGGGCCAACGCTAGTCCGCACACCGTCAGGAACACGCTTGCAAGTTTCATCTTTCAGAACCTCGATCCGTCTTCTGGCTGCACGAACCGAACCGAAGGCGCTAAATGATGAGCCCCATCGCCCCGTGGTCCATTTTGCGGAAATCCGCGGGCACGAGAGGGGGCGGAGAGTAACCGTATGTGGTCATTTGACCAGGGACGGTCATTTATCTGAAGAATGCCGATAGAAGCTTCCGGTGCTCTGCAAGAGGTATCTGTAAAGAAATGCCCGTGGCTATGAAGCTGCCTAGGGACGTTCATGATCGAAGTCTGCTTGCTCGCCTTCGGCGCTGTGCTGTTGTTGGGGAGCATCGGCGCTTTCTTTCTCTACATTCCGTTCCTGCCCATTGCTGTCATGGTAGTAATATTCCTGGGAATGGCCTTGACCTTTCTGATCGGCGTATGGGTTGGAAGCACTCGAATCGTGCGTCGGCATCGCCACAAGCGCGTTTCATCACAAATACTTCATGTGGTACCGACTTCCGCCAGCCTATATACCGAGTAATTCAAAACCCACTTAGTCCCTGTGCTGTGCGTCGGCCGCTTGGTGGGCCCCGCGCGAACAGCGAGCCTGCAGGACCTCTTCAACTTTTTCGATCAATTGATCCGCTGTAAATGGCGCAGGGAAAGCGTCGAACTTTTCCAGAATATCGCGATATTGAAGCCGATCATCCTGCAAAAGGCCGGCTATTAGAAGAACTCCCATGTGTGGGGCTCTTCCGCGCAGGTATTTGGCAGCCTCGTGCCCGGAAATGCTTTCGACGTAGGGATACGTAATCAGGAGGTCGATCTTGCTGGCGCCGATCAGATCCACTGCTGTACCGAGGTCACCCGTCGCTCGAACCACGTAACCGGCTTGTTCCAGCGCTTCCTTCATTACCTCGCGAATAATCGGCTCGGAACAAAGCAGCAAGATCATGGCGTGGGTCGCGGGGCGCTTGATGGGTGTCATGCCGGCGATCCGATTGGCTCGGCCTCCCCTTGTTTTCGGGCGCGTCTTCGATCCGACCATTCGCGCAGGCTATCAAAATACAGATAGACCACCGGTGTAGTGTACAAAGTCAGCAGTTGGCTCATAATCAACCCTCCAATGATCGTAATTCCCAACGGACGGCGAAGTTCCGATCCTGTGCCGGTTCCGAGCGCCAGCGGCAAGGCGCCCAGCAGCGCGGCCATGGTGGTCATCAGGATCGGGCGGAAGCGCAACATGCACGCTTCGACAATGGAGTCGTATGAATTCTTGCCTTCGATCCGCTCCGCTGCCAGGGCGAAATCGATCATCATGATGGCGTTCTTTTTCACGATGCCGATTAAGAGGATAATCCCGATGATAGCGATAATGCTGAGGTCGTTGTGGGTGAGCAGAAGTGCCAGCAATGCGCCGACGCTGGCCGCCGGCAGGCTGGAAATGATGGTGACGGGATGGACGTAGCTCTCATACAGCATCGCCAGAATAATGTAAACCGTCACCAGGGCCGCGGTTACCAGAATTGGCTCGGTAGCTAAAGAGGCTTGGTAGGCTTGTGCCGTACCAGCGAATTCAGTCTGAATGGTGGCTGGAAGCGCGACCTTTGTGGCGGCCGCGTCGATCGCGTTCACGGCATCGCCCAGCGCTACGCCTGGCTTCAGATTGAAGGAAATGGTGACCGCCGGAAAGAGACCCTGGTGCGTCACGGTCAGTGGAGCAGTGGTAGGTGCGAAATGGGCCAAAGCGCTCAAGGGGACCTGTTGTCCGCTGGGCGAATTCACATAGATTTGGCTCAGGAACTGCGGATTCTGCCAAAACTCCGGCGCCGCCTCCATCACTACATGGTACTGGTTCAGCGAGGTGTACATGGTGGATACCTGCCGCTGGCCGAACGCGTCGTAGAGCGTGTCATCGATCAGTTGCGGCGTAATACCGAAACGCATGGCAGTGTTGCGGTCGTACTGAATCATCGCTTGCAAGCCCCGGTTTTGCTGGTCGCTACTCACGTCGACAATGAGGGGAACGGTCTGCAACTCCGTGACCATCCGGGGGGCGAACTTATTAAGATCGTCCAGGTTGTCGCCCTGCAAAGTGTATTGATATTGAGCGTTACTTTGCCGGCCCCCGATACGCAGATCCTGCGAGGATTGCAGGAACAGAGTAGCGCCGGGAATCCTGGCCAACTTAGGCCTCAGCCGGCCGATGATCAGGTCGGCTGAAATGTTCCGCTCTTCGAGGGGCTTCAAGGAGACGAACAAACGCGCCGTATTATAAGTACTGCCTCCGGTGAACCCGATCACAGTGTTGACCGCTGGATCCGCAGCCACAATATTGATCATCGGCAGCATAATCTTGTCCATGGCTTGGAACGAGGTGTCCTGGTCGGCTAGAATCGATCCTTGAATTCGTCCAGTATCCTGTTGCGGGAAAAATCCTTTGGGAACGCGAATGAACAGGTAAACGTTAAGTCCGATCGTGGCCAACAAGACCAGCAGCGTAATCGCCCGAAAACGGAGGGCGATGGACAGGGTCCGCCCGTACTGGCTCACCACCCAATCGAAAGCCCGCTCGCTGGTACGATACATCCAGCCATGGGTTGGTTGGTCTTCGAGCAGATGGGCGCACATCATGGGAGTCGCGGTGAGCGAAACCACCATGGAAACCAGAATGGCGATCGAGAGCGTTACGGCGAATTCGCGAAACAGGCGGCCCACGATCCCGCCCATTAAAAGCAAAGGAATGAACACCGCGATCAGAGAAACACTGATAGTAAATACGGTAGAGCCTACTTCCCGGGCGCCCTTCAGCGCGGCTTCGAAGGGGCGCAGGCCCTGCTCCAGATAACGCGTGATGTTCTCGATCACGACAATTGCGTCGTCGACCACGAAACCAGTCGAGATCGTGAGCGCCATCAGCGAAAGATTGTCCAGACTGTAGCCCAGCAGGTACATCACACCGAACGTTCCCACCAGCGACACGGGGACCGCAACGCTGGGAATGAAGGTGGCGCGCCCGTTTCTCAGGAAGACGAAGACGACCAGAATAACCAGGATCACGGAGATGATCAGCGTCCTCTGGGTGTCGCTCACGGAGGCGCGAATGGTGACCGTTTGGTCCATTGCCACCTTCACGTCTATCGAATGCGGAATAGAGGACTGAATCTGAGGCAGAACGGCTTGAATGCGATCCACTGTATCGATGATGTTCGCGCCGGGCTGGCGGAAGATGATGACCAGGACGGATGGCTTGCCGTTCGCATAACCGGAATTACGAAGGTCTTCCACCGAATCCTGCGCCACGCCGATATCGGAGATTCGCACCGCCGATCCGTTGCGGTAAGCCACCACTAACGGCTCATAGTCGCTGGCTTTGAAGATCTGATCGTTGGCGCCCACCTCCCACATGCGCAGGCCGTCCGAAAAATGTCCCTTGGGTGTGTTGGCATTCGAGCCGCTCAAAACGGTCCGGACCTGTTCCAGCCCGATGCCATATTTATTCAGAGCGGTCGGAACCAATTCAACCCGAACGCTGGGAAGCGAACTTCCTCCTACAATCACCTGCCCCACGCCGCTTATCTGGGACAGCTTCTGCGCCATGATAGTCGAAGCCGCATCGTACATTTGGCCTCGCGTGAGGACGTCGGAGGTGAGCGCCAGCATGAAGATGGGGGAATCGGCCGGGTTTACTTTCCGGTAGGTAGGATTATTGGGAAGATTGATTGGCAGATAGCCCCGGGCGGCGTTGATGGCAGCTTGTACGTCGCGGGCGGCCGCATCGATGTCCCGGTTCAGATCGAATTGCAAGGTGATACTGGTCGAGCCCAGGGAGCTGGACGAAGTCATCTCTGTGACTGCCGCGATGTGTCCGAATTGGCGCTCGAGCGGCGTGGCCACCGATGAGGCCATGGTCTCGGGACTCGCTCCGGGCAATCCGGCGCTCACGGAAATGGTCGGAAACTCCACTTGTGGAAGGGGTGAGACCGGTAGCAGCCGGTAGGCCGTGGCTCCCGCCAGCAAAATTGCTACCACCAGGAGCGTGGTGGCGATGGGTTTGCGAATAAATGGCTCGGAAATATTCATCGCTCACCTGGCCGGCAGCGGTTCCTGTTCCGGAGGGACGTTCTCCGGCTCTTTCTTGCGCGAGAATCGCGTCCCCAGCCGGTCGAACCAAATGTAGATAACCGGCGTCGTGTACAGCGTCAATAGTTGACTGATCAGCAGCCCGCCAATGATCGTAATCCCCAAAGGCCGCCGCAGTTCCGAACCGCTGCCCGAGCCCAAGGCCAGCGGCACGGCGCCCAGCAACGCCGCCATAGTGGTCATCATGATGGGACGGAAGCGCAGCAGACAGGCCTGATAGATGGCCTCTTCCGGCCGCATGCCCTCGCTCCGCTCCGCCGCGAGCGCGAAGTCGATCATCATGATGGCGTTCTTTTTTACAATGCCGATGAGCAGGACGATGCCGATTAACGCAATCACGCTGAAATCCTGCCCTAATACGATGAGCGCCAGTAACGCGCCGACGCCGGCTGAGGGCAGCGCGGACAGGATCGTCAGGGGATGGATATAGCTTTCGTATAGAATGCCCAAAACGATGTAAACCGTAATCAGCGCGGCCGCAATCAGGATCGGCTCGTTCGCCAAAGACGACTGAAATGCCTCGGCCGTTCCCTGATACGCGGCCTGAATACTGGGTGGCATGCCCATTTGGTCGTGCACTTTATTCACGGCCGTGATGGCGTCACCCAGAGAGGCGCTCGGCGCCAGATTGAAGGACAGGGTAACTACGGGAAACTGGCCCTGGTGGTTCACCGTGATGGGAGCGCTGGTGGTCTCGATGTGAGAGAACGCGTTTAGCGGAATCTGGCCACCATTCGGAAATGCCGTGGAGGATTGAATGGAGGTAGCGGCCGATGACGAGCCGGATGAAGCCGCCGTCGTAGGAGTGGGCAGCGTGGCCGATGGAGTGCTGGATAGCGTGCCCGGGGAACCGCCGGAACCAGACGCCGAGGAGCTGCCGGAACCCGCGGCCGTCCGGATAAACAAGTCACTCAGGTCAGACGGATTCTTCTCAAACCCAGGCTTCAATTCCAGCACCACGTGGTATTGATTCAACTGGGTAAACATGGTGGACACTTCCCGCTGGCCGTAAGCATCATACAAAGTCTGGTCGATCGCCGAAGTGGTGATGCCGAAGCGCGCTGCCGTATTGCGGTCGTACACCAGCTTGGCTCGCAGACCGAGGTCTTGTTGATCGCTGGCCACATCGCTCAGCTCCGGCAGCTTTTGCAGCTGGGCGAGCATCTGGGGCGCGAAACTGTTCAGTTCGTCGACATTGGGATCTTCCAGCGTGTACTGGAATTGGGTCCGGCTCACGCGGTCTTCGACCGACAGATCCTGCACCGGCTGCATATACAGAGTGATGCCGGCTACCTTGGCCAGTTCCGGCTGCAAGCGCCGAATGACATCGCTGGCGCTGATCTTTCGCACGGCGATCGGTTTCAAATTGATAAGAATGCGGCCGCTGTTCAAAGTTGTGTTGGTCCCGTCAATGCCGATGAACGAAGACAAATTATCGACCGCCGGATCCTGCAAAATGATCTTGGTCAATTGCTGCTGCTGGCTGGACATTTGCGGAAAGGACACCGACTGGGCCGCTTCCGAGACCCCCTGGATGACGCCCGTATCTTGAATAGGGAAAAATCCTTTGGGGATTACGACGTATAAGAAAATGGTTAACACCAGAGTCGCGGCCGCGACCAACAACGTCGCCACCTGCCACTGCAACACCCACTTCAATGTCTTGCCATAAAAAGCGATGACGGCATTGAACGCATTCTCCGACACGCGATAGAAGCGTCCTTGATTCTCCTCCGGAGTGTGCTTCAACAGTTTCGAGCACATCATCGGAGTCAGGGTGAGGGAAACCACGGCCGACGCCAGTATGGTCACGCTCAAGGTGACGGCAAATTCACGAAACAGGCGTCCCACAATATCGCCCATGAACAACAACGGGATCAGAACGGCAATGAGAGAAACCGTCAACGAGACGATCGTAAAACCGATTTGCGCCGAGCCTTTGAGCGCCGCCCGGAGCGCCGGCTCGCCGGCTTCGATGTAGCGCGTGATGTTCTCGATCATCACAATCGCGTCGTCCACCACGAAGCCGGTAGATATCGTCAAGGCCATCAAAGTGAGGTTGTTCAAGCTGTAGCCCAGCAGGTACATGACGCCAAAGGTGGCCACCAGCGACAGAGGAACGGCGATGCTGGGAATGATGGTCGCGGCCAGATTGCGCAGAAACAGGAACATGACCATTACCACCAGCGCCACCGTCAGCATCAATTCGAACTGCACATCGCTCACTGAAGCGCGAATGGTAGTGGTCCGGTCGGTCAGTACGCTGACTTTAATGGAGGCGGGCAGCGTCGACGTGAGCTGCGGCAACAGTTGCTTGATGCGATCGACCACCGAGATAATGTTCGCGCCCGGCTGCCGCTGAATATTCAAGATGACCGCTGGAATCTCGTTCATCCAGGCTGCCTGGCGGACGTTCTCGGCATCGTCGACCACGGTGGCAACGTCGGTCAGCTTGACAGGGGCGCCGTTTTTGTAAGCGATGATGAGCGGAGCATAATCGGCGCTCGAGAGCAACTGGTCGTTAGCGCCAATCTGGTAGGCCTGATGCGTTCCGTCGAAGTTGCCCTTGGCTTGATTGACATTGGCGGCGACAATGGCCGTGCGCAGATCTTCCAGATTGAGGCCGTAAGATCCCATCACCGTGGGATTGGCTTGAATCCGCACGGCTGGCTTTTGTCCGCCGCTGATGCTGACCAGACCTACACCGGGTAATTGGGAGATCTTAGGCGCGAGGCGGGTGTCAGCCAGATCCTCAACCTTGGTAAGCGGAAGTTCCGTCGAAGTAAGCGCGAGCGTCAGGATAGGCGTGTCAGCTGGATTGGTCTTGCTGTAGATCGGAGGAGTCGGCAGGTCCGCCGGCAGGTACGTACCGGAAGCGTTGATCGACTGCTGCACTTCCTGTTCGGCCACATCGATACTCAAGCTGAGGGTGAATTGCAGCGTGATCACCGAACTGCCGTCGGAGCTGACCGAGGTCATCTGCTGGAGTCCTGGCACCTGGCCGAATTGGCGCTCCAGCGGGGCGGTCACCGAAGAGGCCATCACATCCGGGCTCGCGCCGGGATAGAACGTAATGACTTGGATGATGGGATAGTCCACTTCCGGCAACGCCGATACAGGGAGTTGTTTGTACCCTGCGGCGCCCGCCAGCAGAATGCCTACCATCAACATTGTGGTAGCCACGGGCCGGAGAATAAAGATCCGGGACGGGTTCATCTAACTCTTCTTGGGGGCCTTGCCGCCCTTTTTGGCTCCTGGATTCGCGGAGGGGGCCGACGGCTTTGCCGACGAACTGCCAGTACCATTTGAAGAGGGGATCTGAGCGTTGACCTTGGTCCCTTCCTGCAATTTGTCGACGCCGGTCATGACCACCACTTCTCCCGGTGTCAGCCCCGAAGTGACCTCGGAGTTATCGCCTTCCGTAGTGCCGATGGTGATTTGTCGCACGGTTACCGTTGAATCCGGCTTGACCACGTATACATAGGTCGCTTGCGAGTTTCGTTGTATCGCGGCATTTGGCACCAGCGTGACTCCGTGCTTTTCCTGCACAAGTAATCGCGCGTTCACGAACTGATTCGGAAACAACGCATTGTCGGCGTTGTCGAAGGTCGCCCTCAGCCTGAGCGTGCCAGTGGTTGGATCGATCTCATTGTCCAGCGTGGTCAGCGTTCCGCTGCTGATTTTGGTAGTCATGTCGCGGCTGTAGGCATCCACGGTCAAATGCTGGCCGGCGTTCATCTTCTGGATCACTACAGGAAGTTGATCTTCGGCAATCGTAAAGATCACGCTGATGGGCTGAATTTGTGTGATCACCAACAGCCCGTTTGCATCGGTGGCGTGAACGATGTTTCCAGGATCCACCAGGCGCAGGCCGATGCGTCCGGTGATGGGCGCGGTGATACGGCTGTAAGTGATATTGAGGTTGGCGCTATCGATCAGGCCCTGATCGGTTTTCACGATCCCCTCATCCTGGGTAACAGTCGCTTGCTGGGTCGCGAACTGTTGCTCCGGTATCGCTTGCTGGGCCACCAGAGTCTGGTAGCGCTTAAGATCGATGCGCGCGTTATCGAGGGTGGCCTGATCCTTGATCAGTTGACCTTGGGCTTGTGTCAGCTGGACTTCATAGGGACGGGGGTCGATTTGGACCAACAGATCGCCCTTATGTACCAGATCGCCTTCTTTGTAATTGACGCTCATCAATTCGCCGTCGACACGGCTCTTTACCGTGACGGTATAAATGGGCGTCACTGCGCCTAGGCCGGTAAAATATACACCGATGTCGCCCTTGTGGGTTTTGGCCGCGACTACCGGTACAGCACCTCCCCCTGCTCCACCCTTCTTGTTCGTCGCCGAGCTGGCGGATTGAGTGGTCTTGGTTCTCGACCAAACGAAATAAATGCCGATGCCCAGCAGGACCAGGACGGCCAGCCAGATGAACCCGCGCCCACGGGAAGGCTTCGTGGTCTTCGGTCGAATGCGCTCCTGGGGTGCCGGCTTGACAGGCGGGGCGGGGGATGAAACTCTTAGCTGCTCATCAGTTTCAGGAGTCTCTGTGGGCGTCCTTGGGCTATCCGGCATAGGCTTAGGGGGCCTGTTTCATTCTCTCCTTAGCGAATTGGGCCCGCAACGTCAAGCCTAAGGCCGAGGCTCGCCAGCATCTTGGACGCCGAATCTGAAGAGGGTGTTTCAGACCGCTCTGCAGCCGCCAAATCCGTGAACGAAGGGCGCATCCTCAACAGGAATGGCGGCCCTTCGCGGGCGGTGGTTACCGCGAGTCTCCGTGGCCCTTTTGGTAGCCAGACTCATAAGCTTTCTGATCTTCGTCTTTCTTGTAGTGCCTCTTCTTGCTGTGGTCCTTGTTATGCGCATGGTCGGCCTGACCTTCGCGCACGCCTTGCTGGTACGTTTTGTTCTTCGAATAATCCTGGTCGTGGTCCTGAAATGGAGCGCCCACCGCCTGAACCGTGCCGCCGACAAGGCCAACCCCCACCGCTGAGGCCAGCACCCAGACACATGGTTTCAAATTGATTTTCATAAGATTGATTTCCTTCCTTTCGTCTTGAGGCAGTTTTGGAACACGCACGCCCGTGGCCGTTCGAGATGTGTGCGGCGGAAGTTGTATCGCATAGACGGGATGGGGCTTCTGGCTCTAATGAAGTGACGCCGCTAACCAAATATGGTCATGCGACCACGTATGGTCAGCGGTCAATCGTTTCCTAGCCTACCTGTTGTTTCTTCGTCAACCGGCGTGAGAGCGCAAGATCTCAGCGGCGCGGAACCAGTCTTCCTCCGATGAACCATCTGGACAGCCTCTGGCTTGCCACAACTCATAAGCCAGAGCCGCGATGTCAGAATGTCCAAAGGCGGTAACGCCGTGTCCAACTGTGGTCACGTCAGTATTTTGACGGGGAGTTTGAGAGTGCTCCTGCCCCTGTCGTGAAAGCTCCGGACCCGTAAGATGTTCCGGTTTCCCCTGCTGCTCGGCAACACGATGAGCGTGCGCGGCGCCGTCGTGTAATTCGGTGGCTCGTTGGTGATTCTCGTAATGCGATCCGTCGTTATAGCGGGTAGACATATTTAATCAGTCACCATCTGCCCTGATTTGTTGTGGGCTTCCTTAGCAAGCTTGTAAGCCTGATCAGAGTATTCCAGCGCTCGTTCGGAATGCCAGACGGCTGTTGAGTAATCGCCTTTTTCATTATGTTCAGCGGCAGTACGGTGTGCGTGGGCTGCGAGTTCGTGCTGCTCAGCCGCTCTCCGGTGTGCGTCGTTCATAGGACTCCTTTTCGTGGAAGTGCAGTCTGTTCTGCTCCCGTGCACGATAGCGGCCAAACCCGTGGGTTTTCACTGGAACGGCACGGCGTGTGCTCTAGCCTCCGCAATCATGAGAATATGTTCAGCTACTACCATTACGGGAGCCGTCTTGACAACCCTCCTGGCGCTCTCGGCGTTCGCGCGCGACCACAGCGCCTTGAACGGCACCTGGACTCTGGAGCCCGCCAAGAGCGACTTCGCCGGCCAGCCCGTCGTTCAAACCGGCACCGTCACAATAGCCGATCGGGAGGGCATCATCATCGTCTCTCGCAATTTCGTGTACGCCGGCGCCACCGAGACCTTTTTCTACAGCGACATCACTGACAGCGAGCACAACGCCACTATTCACACCGGCAAAGACCTTAAGAGTAAAACCAAGTGGGATCATGACGTCCTGAAGGTGACAACCACGCAATCCGGCGCGATTACACTCGAAAGCTACGCCCTTGCCGCGGATGGCACTATGCTGGTCAACGTCGAAAGGCCGGAGCGCAAGCCGATCACCCTCGTCTTCGAGCGCAAATAGCCCACATTGGCAACTTGCGTGCCGCCAAAAGGCACATGAAGAAGCAACACGATGAAGGAATCCGAACATACGACGTCGTTTCGCCTAGTCAGAAAGGGACTGGTCCGGATTCAGCCGGCCAGTCTGGGGACACTCAAGGATTATCCGATGTCGCCGAGGCAGGCTCGGAAAGCGTCGAAGAATTAATGGAGGAAGGGCAATCCTTCGAGGCCGAAGTGACTGAGGGCGTGGAAGATGCACCCGACCCCGACGTCGCTGAAGTTCACACCAAACAGGTCCCGGAGGACGACGTGCCCTCCGAATATCTGGAGAAAGATCAGTGACCATCCCACGCCACCTGACCATAGGCCGTTAATCAGCCCCGGCGCCTCGCCGCGCACTATGACAGCTGGTTTGTGCTTTTGGCCGCTAACTGCTCTACCTATTGCGGCCGAAAAAGTTAGGCCCTTCTCATGCCCTTAATCGCATCAGAGGAAATAATATGAAAATGCTCAAACCGGGCTGGTCGATACTAGCGGTAGTAGTGGTCGCCGGAACCTTCGCAGGGTGCTCGACGACATCCACGAAATCCGCCGATGTTTCCAGCCAGATCCGTACGTCGCTCGATCAGGCCGGCTTCAAAAATGTCTCCGCAAGTCAGGATCGCGACCAGGGAGTCGTGACGCTGGCAGGACACGTCCCAGCCGAAGGCGATAAAGCACAAGCCGAATCCATCGCCAAGTCCATCGCGGGAGCCCAGGTTGTGTCGAATCAGATTGCAGTGATTCCGCCGGGCGCCGAGAGCGAAGCCGAAAAAGTGAATTCTGACCTGGACAAGGGGATCAAGAATAACCTGGATGCTGCGCTCATCCAATACAGGCTTCACGAAAGCGTGAAATATGCCGTCAAGAATCACGTTGTCACACTCACCGGTGAGGTCGATTCTCAATCCAAGCGTGCGCGTGCGGAAGAAGTCGCATCGGCGGTTATAAACGTACATCAAGTGGTCAACGAGCTGCAAGTTAAAGGGCAAAAGGCGAGTTCGTCGAACTAACTGTACTCCGGCTTGGCCTGCTCATGCGGGCTGTCTAACTTCAACACCAGGCGTGCTCACCAGTGAGCACAGAAAGAAAACTATATGTTGTGGGGAATTGTCGTTTTGTTCTTGATTTTGTGGCTTTTGGGATTCAGCCTCAGTGTTGGCGGAAACCTGATCCACTTACTGCTGGTCGTGGCGTTGGTGGTAGTCGTTATCAACCTGCTGAGCGGCCGGCGAGGCGCAGTTTAGATCTTGGGCCAACGCCCCATGATCCCCGCAGCCGGGCCGGCCACCCGGCCCAAGCTCCGGACCGAGGTGGGCGCCATTGTCCTGTTCGGAACGATCGCGATATTGTATTTTGCGCGCGAGATTTTCGTCCCCTTCGCATTTGCCCTCATTCTGACTTTTCTATTGACCCCAGCGGTAGCCTTACTCCAGAGACTGCGCATCGGTCGCGTGGTGTCGGTTCTCATAACCGTTCTGGTTTCCATCGCGGTGGCTGGCGGCATCAGTTGGGTTATCGCAAATCAGTTGGTGGACGTCGTCACTCAGTTGCCTCTCTACCGGGAGAATATCCGCGCGAAGATCGAGGCTCTTCACACGCCGGTCAAGGGGCAGCTCGGCCAAGCTGCGGAAAGCGTGAAGGAGATCGTGCGCGAGGTCACGGGCCCGGACGCCACTTCGACCGGCGCTACCTCGCCGACGTCGCTAACGCCGCGTCGGAATCTAAGGCAGCCCAGTGGGCCGCCTGCGCCCGCGTCGCCTGTGGCGGTTCGAATGGTCGAAACCCCAACCAGCGGGTGGGCGGAGCTTCGCGATCTGGGCATGCCGGTGCTTGTGCCTCTGGGACTGGCGGGTATTGTAGTCATCTTTACGGTCTTCATGCTCCTCCAGAGAGAAGACCTGAGGAACCGTCTTTTGCGGCTGGTCGGACTGAGTCAGTTGAACGTAATGACGCAAGCGCTCGACGACGCGGCAACACGCGTCAGCCGATACATGCTTTTGCAGTTCCTGGTTAATGCGGGCTTCGGAGCTCTTTTCGGCTTTGGTCTTTACTGGATTGGTGTGCCCAATCCTGTGTTGTGGGGCGCTCTAGCGGCCATACTGCGGATTGTGCCGTACGTGGGAACGCTGGCTGCGGCGACGCTGCCGCTTGCGCTCTCGTTGGCCGTTTTCGATGGATGGCTCAAGCCACTGCTTGTTTTTTTGCTGGTGACAAGCCTCGAACTGATCATCGCCAACTTCGTCGAACCCTGGCTCTACGGCGCCCACGTGGGAATCTCTTCGCTGGCTCTGCTTGTGACGGCCGTCTTCTGGACCGTTTTGTGGGGACCCGCGGGCCTGATCCTGTCCACTCCCCTGACGGTCTGCGTCGTGGTTCTGGGGCGGTATGTTCCGCAACTGTCGTTCCTGCATATCCTCCTGGGAGATGAACCGGTTCTCGAGCCCGAAGCCAAGATCTATCAGCGGCTGCTCGCTATGGACCAACAGGAAGCGCATACCATCGTGGACCAGTTTCTGAAAGGAAGGCCCTTGATCGAGTTGTACGACTCGGTGCTCATCCCTGCATTGAGCATGGCCGAACAGGACCGGCACAAGGGCGCAATCGACGCGGCCCGAGAAGAGTTTCTCTTTCTCAGCATCAACGAAATGATCGCCGAGTTTTCCGAGTATCAACCCGCGGACAGCTCATCGGAAGAAGAAGCCGCGCCGATATTGGACGACGCGGAGCATTTTAGCGGCAGGATCGTTTGCCTTCCCGCACATGACCAGGCTGATGAGATCACCGCCGCAATGCTGGCTCAGCTGCTGGAGCAAAAGGGATTCGCGGTGCTGTCCTTCCCGAGTGCCGGCTCGTCTCCCAACGAATGGCTCACAGCGATTGATGCCAGACCTAGCGACGTGGTCTGTATCTCGGCCTTGCCGCCTTACGCGTTCGCGCCGGCGCGGGTGATGTGCAAGCTGATCCGGGAACGGTTTCCAAAGCTCAAAGTGTTGGTTTGCGTGTGGGGATTCAGCGGTGACACCCAAAAAGCCAAAGCCCGTTTCGAGCGGACTCAGCCCCATCGCCTCTCCACTAGCCTCGCCGAGGCCCTGGAGCATGTTCAGGAACTCGCTCGTCCTAAGCCGGAGAAGGCTTCCCTGATCGCGTGACTTCCAAGCGCGATGCTCTGGCAGAAGTAAGGATGCGTACGCCCCCGGCCCCACCCACGTGCACTTCGGAAGTGAGACTGATAAATAGTCCGTGCTCGACCACGCCGACGATATGGTCCAGTTCGCTCGCCAGCGCCTTTGTATCTTCGATCGGGCCGAATGTGCAGTCCAGAATATAGTGACCGCCGTCGCTCCTGAACGGTTCACCATCGGCGGCTTTCCTGAGCGCTGCGACAGCGCCAAGATCGGTCAGCTTGCGTGCCGCAGCCTGCCAGCCAAATGGGACTACTTCTACGGGAACAGGTCCGCGCTCGCCCAGTCGGTGAACGATTTTAGTCTCGTCCACTACTATGACAAGCCGCTTGCTCGCATCGGCCACAATCTTCTCCCGCAACAGCGCTCCGCCGAGACCTTTGATCAGATCCAGGCTTCCGGTCGCAACTTCGTCGGCGCCGTCGATGGTGACATCGATTTGAGAGTAGTCGGCCAGCGTGGCAAGCGGGATTTCGAGGGCGCGCGCTTGGCTGGCCGTCCGCTCCGACGTGGGGATACCAGTAATGCGGAGGCCTTCTTGGACCCGCTTTCCCAGCGCGCCCACAGCCAGAGCGGCCGTAGAGCCGGACCCCAGGCCAACGATCATTCCATTAGCTACTTGCACGACGGCTGATTCCGCCGCGGCCTGTTTCCATCGATCTTGAACACTAGCCATGATTCCGCCTGAAAATTCACCGACCTAGATCAGTGTACTTCAGCGGTGCTGTACCAGGTGTTGAGGAGCCAGAAACTCCAATATCGCGACTCGGCCGCGCTCGCCATTGATACTCGCGCAGCGCGCTAAAACTGGATACGAATCAGAGTTTGCAAAATCCTCGGAGCCGCAGCCGGAACACCAGTATTCGTTATCAGAGACGTACTGGGCGCGCCAAACCCGTTCTGATTCACCAACTGGCTGGCCGAATTGTAGGGATTATTCGCCACGGTCAAATTGTTCGGATAAGTCCCTGTGAAATTCAGGGTCGTGTTCAAGGTCGGGAAGTTCGGGTGATTGAAGATATTGAACGCATCCACGCGGAACTGCAGGTGCAAACGTTCTTTGATCCTGAACTCCTTTTGAAGGGACATATCGAAGTTAATGAGCCCCGGAGCGTACAGCCAGTTGACGCCCGATTCCAGGCCCAGGCTCCCCGGCTGCGGCGCAAAGAAACAGGCCGAATTGAGCCGATTCCACGGATCACTGGAGTGCGTGTAGGGATCGCATCCCTTGACGTACCCGATCCGGGCGCCCTCGTAAACATATGCGGCCGCGCCAGGGGCGGGATTGCCGGCCGGGATATTACCTGTAATGTTCTGCGAGCTTACTCCCGAAATCGTAAAGGTCGGCGTAAATGGAGCTCCTGTAGCGAACTGAGTCACGCCGGAAAGCTGCCATCCGTTTGTAATCGCATGAGTGAAGCGATTTCCAGCCTGAAGGTTCGGAGCGTTCACAACATAGTTAAAAGCGAACACTTGCCGCCGGTCGAAATTTGCCGGACCGTAGTCTGCCTGCTTGGTCAGGTTGTCGAAGCGGACGTAAGTCGTGTCCGACGTTGCCGTCGTTAAAGCCTTACTCCATGTGTAAGCAGCTCCAAAGAATAAATAACTTCCTACGCGTCTGGTTAAATTGAGCTGCAAGGCATTATAGTTTGAAGTCGCTGAGCTCTCGTATAGGGCGATTTGATTGAAGCCCTGCAAGGGACGCAAGAAGTTTGGCTGGAGAGCATTATTTCCCGCGAGCGCACTCGGTTGTGCAGCCACGAGCGTCGGATCCTGGTTCTGCGGCAGGAAATCGGCTCCGTACGGAATGGGGTTCAGGTTGCGGTTGTCCTGCAAGTGCCTCCCCAGATCGCCGACATAAGCTGTATCCAGCAACAGATTCCACGGCAGCCTGCTTTGAACCGAGAATTGATAGTTGTAGGTGGTAGGCAGCTTCCCGGTCTGATCCGCCGCATAAAGTGTCGGCGGCGCCAAAAGGACGTTGCTGGGGTTGATATTCTGGGCCAGTCCGTAAGTCAGCGTCGGATCCAGTCCTTCGGGCGGATTGCGAACCATGTCGAATACGCGGTTGCCTTGGAAGCGATCGTAGTAAATGCCCCCGCCCGTTCGAATAACAATATTCTGTCTGCCAGTCACATCCCACGCCAGACCGAAGCGCGGACCCCACTGGGGTCCTCGATTGTCTTGGAGATAGTTGTTGATTCCTTTGTTAGCCTGCGCGACGCCATTGAACGGATTGCCTGTGTTTGGCACCTCGAGGCCAATATCGTACGCCGGCAGAACCTGGCCAGTTACCGGGTCCACTGCCGAGCGTGCGCCATTTATGATGGCCGGCTGATAAAGGCGCGGCGCCTGACTCGCATTCCACTTGCTCAACACGAACGTAGAGGCCTGAAGAGAGGCATCATATTGGGGCTGATACCAGGCCAGGCGAACTCCGTAGTCGAGAGTAAGTCGCGGAGTAACCTTCCAGGTGTCCTGAACAAAACCCTCCACGTTCCAGTAACGATATTCGCCATTGATGTAATTGACCGCCTGATCCATGGTCTGATAGACGCCCGTTGCTGCATTTGCAAAGCCGAACCCCGTATCGAAAGGATTGGCCGTCGTATCGCCGAAGTTGTAAAATCCGTTGTTGTTCCCGAACGAACTTTGATTTTTTCTGCTCCGCTCCAGGAAAATTCCGGTCTTTAGAGTGTGCGAGCCGGCTATCCGGGTCAAGTTGTCGCTGATGTTGATCACCGTGTTGTAATTGACGAACGGTGCGTCGCCCACGGAAGAGAAATTGGGTGCGAAGGCGCTGGTAATGTTGGTGCCGGCGAAGTTGAATCCGGGAATATAGTCCTTTTGGACTGCGCTTGGATACAGAAGTGGGAGATTGATCCCGGATTTCGTTCGAGTGAGCGCGTCGCCCACTTCATCAATGTTGATGGAGTTATGAGTCACGCCCATGTTGAACTCATTCGTCGTTCTGGGGCCGATCACCCAGGTCGCACCGGTTGCCCAGCTGTACCCAGGGTTCAGATATGAGATCGGTACCACCGGCACGTTGATGCCCAGCACGAATGAGCCGTAAGGATACGTGAATGGCTGGGAGTTGTTAATGTAATGTCCGAAAACACGCACGTTCTGCGATAGGTTGTAATCCATCCGGAGCAGATCTTCGCGGCGGTTCTGTGAGTTTGAGAATTGGGAGGTGTAGTTGTACCCTACCTGCCCGGACACATTGGGCTGCGGAAATAAATTGAGAAGCGCCATGCCAGGTGCATACAGTCGGTTCGCCGGTACGATATTCCCAACAAATGGTTGTCCGTTGAGGGGATCCTTAATTATTACTGGACGGCCGCTGCTGTTTACGCTTTGCGAAAAGTTGCCTTGGCGTTCGAGCGCGGTAGGCACCTGTATATTGCGCACCGTATTGGGCGCCAACTGTTCCTGGAACTCCTCGCTCCAAAAGAAGAACAGCTTGTTTCTCTGCGGAAGAAGCTTCGGAATATAAACAGGTCCGCCGATCGTGTAACCAGGATCGTTATAGCGAAAGAGGCTGCGCGGAATCCCCTTGGCATTGTTGATCCAGGTATTCGCGTTCAGATCATCGTGGCGGTGATACCAATATCCGCTGCCATGGAGATCTGAACTGCCGCTCTTAGTCACGACCGCGATCTGGGCGCCGGCGTTGCGGCCATATTCCGCCTGGTACATGCCCGTCAGGATATGGAACTCCTGCGTGGAGTCGATGCTTACTGTGACGTTCTGGCTGCCGTTGGAACCGGTATCCATGTTGCCGATTCCGTTGATGGTCAGCATGTTCGCGGAGCCCCGATTCCCATTCACCTGAATGGACCCGATCCCGCCTGGACCACCCACTTGGAAATTGGCTGTATCCACCACGCCGGGAATCAACTTCGTCATGTCGAGCGGATTTCGGCCGTTCACCTGTAGGTTCTCAATCTGTTTCCCGACGATGGTGTCCGACCTTTCGGCGCTCTCGGTTTGAAGAAGAGCAGCCTGCGCCGACACCTCGACTGTCTCGGTGAGTGCGCCTACCTCCATTACCAGATCGCCAATTGCTAACTTTTCATCTGCGTTCAAGGCAATATTCGCCCGGTCAAGCCTCTTAAAGCCCGTGGTCTCAACGCGTAAACTGTAATTTCCCGGACGCAAGCCCGCCAGCACGAAGGTCCCTTGGTCGGTGGTCCTGGTCGTTACATTGATCTTTAGTGTAAGGTCGATGGCTGTCACCGACGCGTTTGGAACTACGGCCCCCTGCTGATCTACTACGCGTCCGGCAATGGACCCGTTGATGTTTTGTGTATAGGCGGTAGTGCCCAGCAGCCAAGCCAAAACGATTATCAACATGGATGTTTTCAACATTGAATTTGTCTCCCCTGGGTGTTGTCCCATTCATACGAACCATCGCCCGTTGTCCCGAGCTTATCCTCAATCAAGAGAATTTGAACTTAATACAGCTTGGTGGTTTGACTAGCGCCACCAAATGAAGTTTCTAATCTTTTAGTGGTCAACGAAACAGTTAATCTTGTGGCTACTATATCAAAGGGGAAAAGCACATTAAAGGCGTGGGCGGCCGGAATTGCTGGCGCCTTTAGGCTATGCGGGGGACCTCCCTGGCCGCAAAAACGTGGTCTGGCTGACGCAAGTTTGCCCGCTACTGGCCGGACTATTGCCGCGATTTTTGAGTCGGGCCAATATCGCGATCTATCGGCGCTCCTTCAACCTGCGCGATCTTCAGCTCGTAAACATTCATCTAGACCGGCGCGCCGATGGCGGCTTTCAGCTTTTGAGCGCCGCCGACATGGTCGATATGCGCGTGCGTGATGATCGTTGCCTTCACGCGTAGGCTGATACTCTGGATTTCATTGCCGGGATCGATCACCACCGCTTCCCGGACCCGCTTTCCCAGCGCGCTCACGGCCAGGGCCGCCGTCGAGCCGGACCCCAGGCCAACGATCATTCCATTAGCTACTTGCACGACGGCTGGATTCCGCCGCGGCCTGTTTCCATCGATCTTGAACACTAGCCATGATTCGGCCTGAAAATTCACCGGCCTAGATCAGTCTACTTCGGCGGCGCGGCCCCGAGGTGTTGCGTAGCCGGAAGCGCGAAGTGGTAGCCTCCATATATGAACGGCGCCTTGGTGGCGATCGCGTTAGGCTTAGCGTTCCAGGCCCCAACCTTTCGCTCGTCTGCGCGCTTGGTCCAGGTCAACGTCATCGTTCGCGACAAAAATGGTCCCGTTGCGAATCTCACCAAGGAGGATTTCGGCCTGACAGATCGCGGAAAGCCGCGGACGATCAGCATCTTCTCCGTCGCTACGGCGAGACCAACCGCGAATGTCTCTCCTTTGCCGCCGAATACGTTTTCCAACCGGTCTCAGAATTCGGGCAGCTCGCCCGGGAACGTGACAATCGTCCTGCTGGATGCCCTGAACACTTTGTCTTATGGAGCGTGGTTCCACGACGATGCTGGCCCCACTCATTTTGAGGACCAGGCGCTAGCGTACGGCAAGAACCAGTTGATGAGGTTCGTAAAAAACCTGGATCCCCAGGATCGAGTCGCGATTTATGCGCTCGGCAAATCGCTGCGCGTGTTGTGTGATTTCACCAATGACCCCTCGCAGCTTCAAAAAGTACTGGCGCAATACCGCGATTCGTCAATAACCCTGGCCGAAGTAGCGGAACCGCCCTCATCGCATACCAGCTCAGCAGAATTGAATGCTGCGATCGATCCATCGAACCAGAAAATGGCAGCACTTGCGAATGGCGGCCGCTCAGGCCTGACTATGGCTGCTCTGCTCGCAATCGCCAATCATACCGCCGGCATCCCTGGCCGCAAAAACCTGGTCTGGCTGACCGCAAGTTTGCCCGCTACAGGCCCGGCTATTGCGCGACTATTGAGTCGAGCCAACATTGCGATCTACCCCGTCGACGCACGCGGGCTGGTGGCTTCGTTCAATCCCCATTTTCGGCCAATTGGCCTTGAGACCATGCAGGAACTAGCGGATGAGACCGGCGGCCGCGCTTTTTATAACAACAACGACATCTCGGGCGCCATCCGCAAAGCCGTGGATGATTCGGACGTCAGTTACACGCTGGGCTTCTACCTCAATAGCGGCTCACTGGATGGGCAATTCCATGAGCTGAAAATCCGCGTGGACCGCCCGGGCCTCGAAATACGCTATCCCAGCGGCTATTTTGCAGTGAACGATGAGGCCACCGCCAGTCAGCGGCAGCGTCGAATCCACAGCGCCTTGGCGAGCCCGCTGGAATCGTCCGCGATTCACATTCTGGCTCGTATCGATCGATTGGAACGGACCCTCAAAGTGAGCGGCTCCATCGACCTGCGCGATCTTCAGCTCCCTGAGACGGGAACCCAGCGCAAGGGAGCTGTCGAGATTTTTCTGATTGAGCAGGATGCTCTTGGCAACGTGCTTGACCAAACTCACAGCCGTCTCAACCTTGTCCTCAATGCGGAACAATATGCGGCGTACTTGAAATCCGGTGTATTTTTCCGGCAGGATATCGACCCGAAAGAAGAAGCCGCGACCCTCCGTATTCTGGTAGGCGATCCAGCCAGCACCACCATCGGAAGCTTGATCATTCCAGTGTCGCGGGTGAAATAGCCACGGCTGTGCACTGACCAGTCTTCTAAAGACCCTGCAGAAACGGATTCCTCGCGCGCTCGCGGCCGATCGTCGTGTTCGGTCCATGGCCCGGTGTCACCGCGGTCCCGTCGTCAAGCGGCAGCAGCTTGTCATGGATGGACCGCAGGATCTGCTCATAATCGCCACCCGGCAAGTCCGTGCGGCCAATGCTGTCCAGAAACAGCGTGTCGCCGGCGATCAGCTTGTTCTCGGCGGGAATCCACAGGCTGATGCTGCCTTGGGTATGGCCAGGCGTGTGAAGCACCTGAAACTCGGCCGGACCCAGCGTCACCTTGTCGCCTTCCCTCGCATCCACGTCGATCTTGGTTCGCTCGGGCGTCGCCATTCCCAGCCACGCGGCTTGCGCGTCCAGGTGCTCGGAAAGCGGCTGGTCGTTGGCATTCATATAGACCGGAGCGCCAGTGGCGGCTTTCAGCTTTTGCGCGCCGCCGATATGGTCGATATGCGCGTGCGTAATGATGATCGCCTTCACCCGTAGCTTATGTTTGGCAAGAATCGCGAGGATTTTCTGGATTTCATCCCCCGGATCGATCACCACCGCTTCATGGCTTTGCTCGTCTCCAAAGATCGAGCAATTGCACTGCAAAATACCCACTGGAATAATCTCGTGAATCATAACTCGTATACTCGAATTATGGACTCACTGTTGCGCGCAGTGCTGGCAGTGTGCATGCGATGGATTCACATCACGTCGGTGGTCACCCTCATCGGCGGCTTCATCTACGCCCGTTTCGCGCTGGCTCCAGCGCTCGTCAAGGTGCCCGAACCTACGCGCGGGGAAATTGGAGATCGCGCGGTCGCGAACTTCCGGCTGCTCTTATACACCGTGCTGGTCACGATCCTCGGCTCAGGACTCTACAACTACCTCACCAAAGCCAGCTATCCGCCGCACTACCACATGTGGATCGGGATCAAGTTTCTGTTCGTGCTCCACATTTTCGCGGTGGCCGTTCTCTACACAATACCCGGCGCGGGCGAACCCAAGCGCAGGCGCTGGCTGACCGGCATGGTGATCTCGGGCCTCATTATCATCGCGATTTCAGGCTACTTGCGATTTATCTCCCTGCGATGAAGGGCTACGACGCGCTCAGAAACTCCGCCGCCTGGCTGGATCTATCCGCGCGGGGCAAGATCAAGCTGACCGGTGAGGATCGCGCTCGTTTGCTGCACGCCATGACCACCAATCACATCCAGCAGCTCACGCCTGGTACGGGCTGCTATGCTTTCTTTCTGAATGACAAGGGCCGCATTCTTTCGGACGCGAATATTCTCTGCCGCCCCGATCATTTCCTGCTCGATCTGGAACCCGACGCTCGCGAAAAGATTTATCAGCACCTCGATCACTTCATCATCGCCGACGATGTGACGCTAGAAGACGCGACCCCGCAGCTCGCCACCATCGCCGTCGAAGGCCCGCAAGCGGCCGAGGTGCTTCAACAGGCCGGCGCGCCAATACCTGAGACCGAGTATTCGACCATCGACTGGGGCTCGCGAGTGGTCGCGCGGCTCAATTCAACTGGTAGTATCGGATTTTTCATCTTCGTGCCCATGGCCGAAAAATCCGAGTTCATCGCCCAGATCGAAGCGGCCGGAGCGGTGGCCGCCGACGCCGAAGCTTTCCGCGTGGTGCGTCTCGAACACGGCAAGCCGCGCTATGGCGAAGACATCAGCGAACGCTTTCTTGCCCAGGAAGCCAATCAGCCGCGTGCCCTGCACTTCAGCAAAGGCTGTTATCTCGGGCAGGAGATCGTCGAACGCGTACGGTCGCGCGGCCAGATCCATCGCGTGCTGATGCCGCTGGCGCTCGACTCCAAAACGCCGCCGGAGCCCGGCGCCAAGCTGCAAACCGCGGATAGCAAAGAGGCCGAGATCACCTCCGCTGCTTATTCGCCGGCGCTCGATAAGGTGGTTGCGCTGGCCTACGTCCGTACCTGATCTTGTGGGGCAGGCCCCCGACCTGCCAAGATGAGGCCTTGGATGCCCACTACGGCGCTAGAGCCGTAGCCGGGTTGAAGGCGGGCGCGGTAGTGGATTCATGCATCCAGGCGTCATTCACCACCCTGGCATCGCCGAGCTTCCCGTAGTTCATGGCCATCAGGCCGAAGCGCGCATAGTCCCGGATAAGATCGAAGATCACACGGTGGATGTCCGCTTTGGGGTCCAGATAATCCTCGTTGAATTCGATTCCGGAGGCCATTTGAAACAGGTTTTTGAGCGTGGCCTCTTAATAGGCGCTGTCCTTGAGATACGGCAGATACTGAATCACCGGGTCGTCCGACACTGAGAATCTTGCCCTCCTCCAGCGCGACGCCGATCAGAACGGACACTCTACCGATTTCGAGATCGACATCCACAGAAACCGGTCATCGGGCAGAGCGCCGTGAAGATAATTCTCTTAGACGATCTGGTTGTCTTTCATCACCAGAAATCCCAGCACGTCGCCCCGCTGCACATAGTCGTCGAGCGAGTGACTGTTGTTGTTCGCCGTGTATGTCAGCGAAAACGGCGCGGTAGGCTCGTGTAAGCTGATCTTACTTCTTTAGTTCCTTTTCGAGCGCGGCCCATTCCGCGTCGTCCAGGCGCAAACCTGCAGCCGCGATGTTTTCTTCCAGATGCGCCACCCGTGACGTCCCGGGAATGGGCAACATCACCGGCGAGTGGCGCAAGAGCCACGCCACAGACAGTTGCGCGACAGTCGCGCCATGTCGCCGCGCCGCCTGATCCAGTGGCCCCCCGGTGCGAGCGAGTTTACCGGCTGCCACCGGGAACCAGGGAATGAAGGCGATATTGTGCTTCTGGCAGTACTGCAGCACCGGCTCATGCTGCCGATCGAGGAGGTTGTAGAGGTTCTGAACGCTGACGATGCGAACTGTCTTCTGCGCTCTCTCAATCTCGGCCACCGAAACTTCGGACAGCCCGATGTGCCGGATCTTGCCTTCCTTCTGTGCGTCTTTCAGCGCGCCCAGGCTCTCTTCAACGGGCACCTTGGGGTCGATCCGATGGAGCTGATACAGATCGATTCGTTCCACGCGAAGATTCCGGAGGCTCATCTCCAGTTGCTGCCGCAAATATTCCGGACGTCCGATCGGAGCCCAGGCGTCCGGGCCCTGCCTGGTCAATCCGCCCTTTGTAGCGATCACCAGGCCCTTTGGATGAGGCGATAGCGCACTGCCGATTAGCGGTTCGCTCACCGCCGGACCATAAGAATCGGCAGTGTCGATGAAGTTGACGCCGAGCTCGACCGCGCGCCGTAGCACTCGACGGCATTCTTCCGGATCTTTGGGCTCGCCCCAAATTCCCGGACCGGTGATACGCATGGCGCCGAAGCCAAGTCTATGAATTGGAAGATCGCCTCCAATGGTGAAAGTGCCACTGGCGGCCGCATTGATGGTTGCTAGGGTGGTCATACAGGGAATTAGACAAACCAGCCCGCTCGAAGTTTCGGGATTGTCACCGTGTTACAACATATTGCTTCGGCACCTTCAGCGCCATCGTGCCTTGAACAGTCACCACGTCGTACTTCCCTACCGAACCGATCAACAGGTGGGCCGCCCAAGGTTCCAGGCCATACTCATCGATCAGCCAGTGAGCCATGTCGGTGGTCGCTAGCTGCAGCGCGCGATTGAGCGAGCTGGCGAATTCCGGCTGCGCTCCCACGCTGATCAAGTAATCCGATGTTTCCAGGCGCGGCCCGGTCATCTTGCCATTTTTCTTGACTTCCACTGAAAACTCGACGTCCATGGAAGTTTCGACGCCTGTGCCAGTGGGCTCCCCATCGGCCATGAGAGCATGACCATCTCCAATGAACAGCAAGGCTCCGGAATGATACACGGGGAAAATGACCTTAGCCCCTTCCACGACCTCGTTGTAGTCGAGATTGCCGCCGTAAGAACCTGCCGGCGCTGAGGTCGGCGCGAAATCCCCCGGCGCAGCGACACCGATACATCCCAGCATCGGGCGCGTCGGAAATTCAAGCTTCGCGCGGCTGCTGGCCGGCTCGCGCAGGCGTACCGTCTTGCGATCGATGTCAATGTCCCAAGGCACCTGAGTATCGCTGCCCTTGCGGACCAAATCTTTCTTGTAATGGTTGGAGTAGATCGATTCCACGTATTCGGGCATCAGCGAATACAGGCCCAGGCGGTATGCCGAATAACCCCAGTTCCGATTCAACCGTACGCGCCGCAAAGTGACCACCAGCGAGTCGCCCGGCTCGGCGCCTTCGACGAAAAACGGGCCGGTCAGCGGATTGCCTGGCTCGGAACGTTGCTCGCTGTTGAAATCTTGGCCTCCTGAATCCAGGGTCTTGGTGATCACGACATCGCCAGGCCGGATTCGCTTGAGGACGGGATTGGTATGGGAGAACGTCCGGTAGTAGGTTTGCGGTACCAATTGAATCGTCTCGGCCTTCAATGATACGCACAACAGTAAAGTAGCCAGTGATCTCGAGAGCATAGATAATTATAGGACCAGATTGACTGCCGATAAGAGTTTCTGAACTGTGTCCAGCATCCCTGTCGAACAACAACTGCTCCTGGCCCTCCAAACCTGCGCCTTAGTCGGTCTGACTATTCGTCTCTGGTGGACCGGGTTGTTTCGAACCTATCCGTTCTTCTTTGGCTACTTGCTGGTGTCTTTGCTTCAGACCGCGGTACTACCAATCGTCCCGTATCGCAGCCTGGCCTATCGTCATGCGTGGCTGGCCACCGAGGGGTTGATCGTCTGCGCGCATGTCCTGGTGGTCCTAGAGTTGTGTAAGGTCCTCTTGCTCGACCTGCCGGGCATCACGACCGTCGCTCGCCGCTACATCAAGTGGACGATGGCCGTCGCAATCGCCGGCTCACTTGTCTTATTACGAGTCGAGCGGGCGCCGGTGAGCGTGATCGGGTATTTCTTTACATGCGAGCGATCGATCGTTTCGAGCTTGGTAATCTTCGTTCTCTTGACGATGCTGTTTATGGTCTATTACCCGGTTCCTCTGAATCGAAACGTGATTGCCTACTCGATTGGCTACACGGTTTACTTCCTGACCAAGGCGTCCGCTATTTTTCTTCGGAACCTGACGCCCACGTGGTATCGCGAGGCCAGTATTGTTCTGCTGATTATTTCCACGGCGTGCCTCATATTCTGGCTGTTTACGTTGAGTCGTCGAGGCGAAACGCGTGCGATGGTCGTCGGCCCCCAGTGGAGCCCTGAAACGGAGGAACAGCTCCTCTCGAAACTTAGGGCCATCAATGCGGGTCTGGTCAGGACGGTGAGAACGTGATGTCTGGCAGTTGTCCGTGCGTAACTACGCCGTGCCGCACCACCGTCTGAAGCGGATTAAATCCGATCCAATACGCCAGCTCCGGCAGTGACTCGATGTCCCACACGCAAAAATCCGCATAGCGGCCGGGTGCCAGAACGCCATGCGTGTCGCTCTTGCCGAGTGCTCGAGCGGGATGTCGTGTTACGCCAGCCAGCGCTTCCCCAGGGGTCATGCGAAACAGCGTGCAAGCCATGTTCATCGCCAGCAGAATCGATGTCGTAGGCGAGGTTCCCGGATTGCTGTCGGTTGAGATTGCGATCGGCACATTGTGGCTGCGAAATAGATCGACAGGCGGATGTTTCGGTTCCCGCAGAAAGTAAGAGGCGCACGGAAGCAGGACCGCTACGACGCCCGAGCTCTGCATGGCCAGCACCCCGGCTTCATCAAGATGCTCCAAATGGTCGGCAGAGAGGGCATGATAGCGTGCCGCCAGACGGGCGCCACCCATATTCGTAAGCTGCTCGGCGTGAATCTTGACCGGCAAACCGAGTTCGGTGGCGCGCTCGAAAACCCGCTCGCTTTGCGCGATCGAGAAGGCGATGTTCTCGCAGAACACATCCACCGCATCCACCAGGCCTTCGTCCTGCAGGGCCGGAAGAATCTCATTGCATACCGAACTGATGTAGTCGTCCGCCCGGCCCGTGAACTCCGGAGGAACGGCGTGCGCGCCCAGAAACGTGGTGTACACCGTGACCGGGAAGCTTTCCCCAAGTCTCCGCGCCACTTTCAACATCTTGCGTTCGTCATTCAGGTTCAGCCCATAGCCGGATTTCACTTCAACGGCTATCACTCCTTCGGCCAGTAGCGCCTTCAGACGCCGGGCCGCCTGACTAAACAGTGACTCCTCCCCGGCTAAACGGGTGGCGCGGACGGTGGAATTAATCCCACCGCCGGCTTTGGCGATCTGTTCGTAACTTGCGCCGGATAATCGCATCCGGAACTCGTCTGCGCGGCATCCTCCATAGACCAAGTGGGTGTGGCAATCGATCAAGCCGGGCGTGACCCAGTGGCGCGCCAGGTTGTGGGTGTGTGACGCGGCTGCGACAAGCTCGAGTGGAACGTCGCCATCGTTGCCGATCCAAGCCACATGATCTCCCTGAATGGCAATTGCTCCCGGCTCAATGGTGTCGCCCGGATCGCCGGATGGACAAATTCGAGCGTTTCGGAACAGGGTCAGCGGATCGGAGGAGCTCATGCAATCGGCGACAGCCTGACCTTCCCCAACGCCGTCAAGAACTGATCGTTTGCCCGGGGCGATCCAATCGACACCCGGATGTGCCCGGTGAAACCGGGTTCACGCCAAGGCTTGACGATCACTCCGTGTGGCAGGAGGCGCTGGGCGAGTTCGAAGGAGTCCTCATGCGCGTCGAAGAAAAGAAAGTTGGCCGAGGACGGCGCCGGGTGGTAACCGAGTGCGTCGAGTGCCTGCCGTATGCGCTCCCGCTCCTCGCCCGTGCGCGAAATGCATTGCTGCACATACTCGCGCTCTTCCAGCGCCGCCAGCGCTGCCACCAGGGCCAGGCGATTCACATTAAAAGGGCCGCGAACACGGTCCATCAGTTGAATCAGTGCTGCGTCCGAAGCGAGCGCATAGCCGATGCGCAGACCGGCCAGCGCGTAGGCTTTCGAGAAGGTCCGTAACAACAGCCAAGGCCCTCGACGCTCCTCCAGCATTTTCGCGAACGCTGGGTACGAACGGTCCTGCGCAGCATATTCGAAATACGCTTCGTCGAAAACGATGAGCGTGTTGTCATCGACCGCGGATAGCAGGCGCGACATGTCACCGGCCGTTATCGATGTCCCGACCGGATTCGAAGGATTGCTGAACATGATCATTCGAGTGCGCGGAGTGAGCGCAGCAATGAATTCATTGATGTCGAGTGTGTAGTCCCGCTGCACCGCAACGGCGCGAATGCGCGCTCCGATCGACTGCGGCCAAATGAGATGGAGCCCATAGGAGGGCGCCACGGTCAACACCTCATCGCCCGCCGACAGGAACGTCTGGACCGCGACCGCAATCAGGTCGTCTGAACCGTTTCCGAGCACCAACCTATCACGAGCGACGTTCAACCGTTCGGCAAGTGCCTCGCGAAGCTCGTTACCAAATGAATCCGGATAGAGCGAGACATCCTGCACCGCGCTGGCAATAGCAGCCAGCACTTTGGGGCTGGTTCCGTGGGAGTTCTCGTTGCTCCCCAGTTTCGCCACTTCCTGAATTTTATAGTTAGACCGGACGTATTCGCTGGAAACACCCGCGTTGTAGAGAGGAAGATTCTTGATTTCCGGCCGCAGGCTGTCCAGGAAGGTCTGAATGTGGTCCATATCACCTTCACAATACTCGACTTTTTCCCAGGGTAACGGTTCATCCGCGGAGGCGTCTAAAAAAAGACGAAACCATGCCTAACTCAAGCACCAGTTCTCCAAGAATCCTGGTTGTGGAAGATAATCAGGCCGACGTGTTTCTGCTCCGTCACGCCCTCGGCGAACACGGAGAAGAGTATCAACTCGAGGTACTTCAGGATGGCGCGGAGGCCCTTCTATTCGTCCAGCAGCAGCGGATCGTGGCCGCCGATCCGACTCCCTGCGCCATCGTGCTGGACCTGCACCTTCCCAAGCATGACGGAGCAGCGGTGTTGAAAGCCATCCGGCTGGAGCCTAAGCTTGCGCACATTCATGTCGTTGCGCTCACCAGCTTGGCCAGCCCCACAGAGGAGTCGGAAGTTCGAAACCTGGGTATTCGTTTATACCGGTCAAAGCCGACCGACCTGGATGGATGGATTAGCCTGGCGGGAGAAATCCTGGAGATCTGCCACAACGGGGCTGAAGTACCGGTTTAGCGGCGGCTGGTGGGCAAGTATTTCTTGTTGATCTTTGCGATTACGACAAAATTGGGGTCCACCATCTCGGCCAGATGAATCTCGGCGGTCTTCGACAGCAATTCGTAAGCATCCATCTCCGACAGGCCGTACTGCTCGTGAATCCAGTTGATCAGCTCAGTGAATGCAATGCGCAAGGCGTCATCGAGGGGCCTGTAGATCCCTGCCGCCATTATGTAGTCGTTGTTTTCAAAACGCGGCCAGCCGATCTTGTGGTGCTTCATCACATCCACCTGGAACCGCACCAACATGGACACCTCGATCGCGGTGCCGTCCACCTCCCCGTCACCCATCGCGGCGTGGCCATCGCCCAGGAACAGCAGCGCGCCCGCGACATTCACCGGAAGATACAAGGTGTTCCCCGCGCTTGCTTCGGACGAATCCATATTGCCGCCGAACTCCGCCGGAACGATCGAGCTGCGCGATTCCCCGTCCGCTGGCGCGACGCCGACGCAGCCCAGGAATGGATGTAGCGGGATCTTCACCGAGAACTTGGAATCGGCAGCTTGAAACGTGGCGGCGTTAGCAGCTTTATCAATGGCATAAGTCCAGGTCCTGCGCGGAATCCCTTGGCCGAGAATCGGCGTGAAATGGCTGCTGTTCAACGCGCCAAAACCCGGTCCGGCGCTGCCCCAACCCTCCTTGCCGTTCACTTCCAGGTGTACGAAATGCACCGCCAGCGTGTCGCCGGGCTCGGCTCCGTCTATGTAGAAGGGACCAGTGAGCGGATTGGGGCCGGCTGGTTTTAGACCGGCCGCTTCGATGGCCTTGCCATCGGCATCCACGGTGTTAGTCTCGACGGTGTCGCCGGGTTTGATATGCAGCACAGGCGGTAACACGCCGTAAACATACTTGAGGTCCGGGAGTTTTAGCTCATATCGAACGGTGGGCGACCGCCCCGCCGAATTCTTCGAAGAAGCTTGTGCGTGAGCGGGCAGCGGAACTGCCGCCAGGAATCCCGAGAGACAGCACGCGGCTATTAAATTTGACATTGTCCTCAGAAAATGATCTTCAGCGCGATCTGTGTATTGAAAGGCTCTCCGGGACCAATTCCCGGGGACCCGTTATAGTCTCCGATGGTGTCCGAACTTTGTCCGAATCCACCACCGATGTACCCGCTGGGAGGCGCTAGATTTACGCGGTTAAAGACATTAAACATCTCGATGCGAAGTTGGGCATGCAGCCTTTCTTTAATCGGAATATTCTTGAGGAAAGATAGGTCGACATCGCCGTAGCCCGGCCCTACCACCGTGTTTCGGCCCACCGTGCCGAAGCTGCCATTCGACGGATTCACAAAAGCGTTGGGGTTGATCCACTGTACGGGATTTCCCTGAGTTTGCGTGCGATCGACTCCCTGATAGGGATTACCGACCTGATTACCCCGGTCGGTATTCTCACCGGTGCCGCTGGTGTCGGACGTGGCATGTATCGTGAAGGGGGTACCGGTATGAAATTGAAGCTTAGTGCTGACCTCCCAGCCGTGAGTCAGCCAGCCGGGGCCGTGCTTAGATCCGGGGATATCGTAGACCAGGTAGGCGTTGAAATTGTGGCGAATGTCGAAGTCTGAGTTGCTATAGTCCCCTTTGAAGTTGGTGCTGTCCTGTGGCAGGGCGCCGACGTATTGCGTGATCTCGTCCAGCGAGTGGGCCCAGGTGTAATTAAACTGGGAACTCAGCCCATGCCAAACCGTGGTGCGGAGCGATATCTGAAGCCCGTTGTAGTTTGAGGTCCCTTCGCTTTGGATCTCGTCGATGACGCCGAAGTTCGGGTACTTCGAGAAGTAAGGCCGGCTGGCCTGCTGATACGTAAATCCGGCTGGATTGGTCCCGTCGATAAATCCGCTGCCCAGCGCTGCCTGATTGATGTCTCTTAACACCAGCAGCCGTCTCCCCTCGGTGCCTACGTAGCCGACCTGGAGGATCACGTTCCTGCCCAGGCTCTTCTGGACATTCAGGTTGTAGCTCAGGTCATAAGCCGGGCGAAAATTGGGGCTCACCGAGAACAGATTGACGACATTGTTTCCGGTGAGTGAGACCGTGCTCGGAAAGATCTGTTGTCCCGGCACTATGGTGTAACCGTTCTGTTGGATGAGCGCGACTGGTTTCGAGCCGGCCGGATTTCCTTCCACGCCGATGGGCCCATTGTTCTGAGTAGAGGCGGTCGCCAGGCTGAACGAGTTATCGAGGAAAGGCACCATGGCGGGGGTGTCGAAGAACAAGCCGAAGCCGCCTCGAATAACGAGGTCGCCTTTGTTGCCCGGCTGGTAGGCGAAGCCGAGACGCGGACTGAAGTTCTTCCAGTACTGGGAATAGATGTTGGGAACTTGCTGGCCGGCCGCCACTAAACCACCCTTGGCCGGGTTGAAGACCGCAAGATCCTGTCCGTCATCATGGATCGGGCCTTCATATTCGTAGCGTAGGCCCAAGCTCAGATTTAACTTGCGGGTTGCCTGCCAGGAATCTTGCGCAAAGAAATTGAAGCTGTTCATGGTTACGAAACGCTCCTGGTTGCCTCGCATGATGATCGATTGATAGACGTAACCGGCCATAAAGTCGGCGAGGGAAGCGATATTGGTATCGAAGTTCGGATTGTTGAGCAGGCCGGCCCAGGGCCCCTGTGCGCCATTGAAGAAGAAGGCGCCTCGACCGCCGGTGGTGTAGTCGGAATCGATCCGTGCCTGTCGAACCTCGCCTCCAAACCTTAACTGGTGCGCGCCCTTAGTCCAGCTCAATGCGTCGGACAGGTGGCCGGTGGCGTCGGTGCGGCCGGAGTTGGGTGTCAGGCCGGTGCTGTCAAATCCATTTATGGAAATCAACGGGGCGCCCACAAGGTTGGCCGCATTCACGCCAGTATTCAATCCGAGCGCGACGGGATTGATAGCGGTATTGGCGTCGGAGAACGTCTGTTTGAAATAGCTGACGCCGAAGAGCACCTGATTGGTGATGGCCGGAGTCACGATGGTGTTGTAAATCAGCGAGAGGTTCTGTACGTGCATGGGCCCGATCTGATAGTAGTAGGGGATGTGCGAGCCGACGGGAGCAATTTGAACGCCTTGACCCACGAACCATCGGAATGACAGACGGTTGCGATCGCTGAAGCTATGATCCAACTTCACCAGGCCGTTGTGGCTGAAGCCGGTTTCCGGCACGGGTGTAAAGAAGTTGAGTGGCGAACCTGGCCCTGCAAGTGCGTTGGCGGGCCATAGCGCATTCAAGAGATTCTGTGAAACCGGATTCACGGGAACGTTGAATTGATTCAATAACTGCAGCGCTTCCTGCTGGTATCCGACGGTCGGTGTGGTCGCCAATGCCTGGCTGCCGATCACAAACTTCTGTTCTTCGTAGGTCGCGAAGAAGAACGTCCGGTCCTTGATGATGGGCCCTCCCAGCGAGAAACCGTAGTGCTGGTTGCGGAGCTTATTCTTGGGAGTGCCCTCCGGTGCGAAGGGAGATTGCGAGGCCAGGAACTCATTGCGATTGTAGTAGTAGGCACTGCCGTGCAGCTGGTTGGTTCCGGATTTGACGATCAAGTTGATGGTCCCGCCCGGGTTGCGGCCCGACTCCGGACCGCCCTGGGTTTGGAGCGAGAATTCTTCGAGTGAATCCAGCGGCAGGAGCACGCCCGGGATGCTTTGGATGCCGCCCTGGTTCACCGCCATGATGTTCCACCACTGGTCATTGTTGTCGGTTCCCTCGATCTGCCAGTTGATTTGGTTCGCACGCGCGCCATTCACCGATCCATTCGCCCCGGCCGCATATCCGGAGAAGCTGGTCGAGAGCGCAATCATCTGGGTGAAATCGCGGCCGTTGATGGGCAGATCCTGGACAGTCTGGGTTGAGACCGTGGTGGTCAGCGTGGTCTCGTTGGTCTCCAGCGCCACGCTGGATGCCGATACCTCCACGGTTGACGCTACTTGTCCCACGGCCAGCTTGATAGGCAAGCTATAAATGGATCCTGCCGATACCCGGACGCCGTTGGTGGTGACGGTCGAAAATCCGCTCTGTGAAACCACTACTGTGTAGCTACCGGGCGGAAGATCCGCAAAGCTGAATTCGCCTGCGCTCGACGAAGTGGCGGTGTAGTTCAGACCAGTCTCTTCGTTATTAGCCTTTACCTGAGCTCCGGCCACAATTGCTCCGGACTGATCGGTCACAATCCCGCTGATGCCACCTCGAAAGGTCTGGGCGGAACCTGCCGCGAGGATGCTGAAAAGAGCAAGAATCGCGAAGACGATGCGTCGCATACAAGTCCTTTCTTTGTTAGTGGAGACTCGTGAGACTGGACGGCTTCCACCGGTGGGGTTAGTTTACCTAATTGGCAACCAACATGTCCGTAAATGTTTTTTTCAAGGGTTATAAGAAAGCTGAATGGGCGTGGCGACTGTTAGAGTTGGTGGGCTGAGGGAGGGCTGGTGGTGGGCCAATTCGAGATTGACCCACCTGAGGCATGCACTGCGCGGGGTTGCGAGCTTGCTACTACTGGGTAGCCGGCACTAAGCGTGATCGATTCGCCAGACAAAGTCGATAATAACGATACACCAGGTACATAAGCGGCAGAATGAACAGCGAGAGCCTCCATCCCACTTGGTGCGTGGATGAACTAACTGCGCCTGCGATTCCAGCACCGATCAGGTAATACGGGAAGGACCACAGATACGCCTGCCGCAAGATCCGTTCGAGCGGCTCCTTCTCGGCCAGCGAGATTACCATTGAAACCAATCCCGCGTTGACTCCGAAGAAGGTACAGGCGCTCAGAACCAGACTGACCGGGTTATCCATTCCCTGCGCCAGCAAACTGGGGACATAGAAGGCGGCCACGGTGCTGAGGTTGATGGCTGCGACATTGAACAGCACCTGCAGCGGCTGGATGCGGCGCTTGGGCTTCCAGATGCATTGCAACAAGGTCGCGATAGAGCCCAGGACCAGCGTCTGAGCGAGGCTCATGGTGGCGACACCGATGAGCAAGAACACGAAGAGCACCGACATGGAGCCCTCGATCGTGGGCAGCTTGACCTTCAAAATCGCGGCGATCGAGGTCAGCGCCAACAGGATCAGGAAGCGCGGAGTCTCTGGGAAGGCCCAGCCCGCGGCGATAAATGTCGCGCTCAGTGCAAGACCAGTCACGGCGACGGTGGTGGCGTAGAGTTTCGCTGTTTTAGGCATTAGCGTTCTCCAATAGTCAGATTCTCTATATATAACGTCGATTACGACGTCGGAGGAGAATCCTGATCGCCATCATCCGCAGCCAGAGCTTGGATGCCCGAGATCGTAGTGACACTATCGCCCCATATCAGGGCGAAGCCGGTTGTGGTAATGTCACCCCAGGTCATCGCGTCACCCCAAATGAGGGCCGTCCCGTTGATAAACACGCCGTTGCCCCAGGTCATTGCTTCACCCCAAGTCATGACATCTCCCCACGTAAGGGAATAATTGATAGCTACTGAGACGTTGCGGCCGACTGCATTGTAAACCGCGCTGGGCGACAACGCCGGCAGCGTGGCCAGGTCAGTGCTATTGAGGGCAGCATTGATGTCGAGATACCCGGCGCCCACTGTAAAGATGTCGGATTGCATGTTGAACGCATTGTGAAAGAGCTTATCGTAAGACGTGGTATAGAGCGGGAAGACCTTGGTGGCAGTCTTCATCAGACGAGCTTTGACTTGGTCGGGGGTAAGGTTGGGCTGTTTCTGCAACATGAGAGCCGCCGTTCCACTCACAACCGGAGTAGCCATGCTGGTACCGCTTAGCATAATATAATTCGTCGAACTACCCGGAGTTGGATTAACTTCGTAATAGGAATTCGGAACCATCGCAGCGGGAAAATTGGCGGCGATGGTGCTGTTGGGCGCCATCAAAGAAACAACATTATTTCCGGGCGCCACCAGGTCGGGCTTGGCGATAAAATCGTACGCCGTGGGCCCCTTGGAACTATAGCTGGCGATTGAGTCGTCCGAGCGGATGGTCGTACCATTGGTTTTCATCGACCCCACTGTAATCACATACGGATCGTTTCCAGGAGACGCGATCGTTCCGTAACCATTGATACCCATGGTTGTACTGCGGCCATAATTGCCGGCCGCCGCCACCACTACGATTCCAGCTTTCCACGCTCCTTCCACCGCTTGGCACAACGGATCGAGCTTGTAGCTCTCATAAACCGGAGTTCCTAAAGAAAGATTGATGACTCGAACGTTGTAAGTGCTCTGCAGTTGGATAGCTTGATCGACAGCCGAAATGACGTCGCTTACATAGCCGGAGCCGTTGGCATCCAGAACTCTGAAACTCAGAATGTTGGCATTGGGAGCAATACCCCGGAAATCACGTTTGAAATTAGGACCCGACGAGCTTGCGCCATTCGATCCCACGATACCGGCGACATGCGTTCCGTGCCCATATTGATCGGTGGCATCCAGGCCCGCCACGAAGCTTTGGCTGTATACGATGCGGGAGGCCGCACCGTTTTTCGTCATCAGATCGGGATGCGATGCAACACCACTGTCGATAATCGCTACACCGATACCGCTGCCGTCCAGCCCGGCTGCCCAGGCGATCGGCGCGTTCGCCGTCTGTGCGACGATGTCCAGAGTGCTCGTAGCCGGCCGATTGGGCGTGATGTAAGAGACCCATGGATAGGCGGCAATCGTTGCGATCTGCGATACCGGCACCGCCATGTGAATAGCGTTGACCGAGGTGAACTGTTTCTTCACCTGACCGTAAGGACCCAGTAGTTTGAGGTCCTGCTTGGTCGCAGTCTGATTGAGCTGAATAATCACGTCCACCGTGCCATTCGACGTTGAGGTGGGCATGTCCCGCGAAACCTTGGGGCCAGCAAAAGCAAGCGTCGCCGCAGCGGCCAGGAGAATTGTTCTGAAAATGAGTTTCATGTGTTTGTCCGGTGCTCGGAAACCACTAACATGCATCTGATAAGCCAAATGGAAACACAGTCAATTCAAAACGTTACGAGATTAATCCGGCAAATCAGCCAGTCACGTTGTCGCCAATGAGCCAGTTTGTCGCGTCCCAAGTTGTGCGTCCATTGAGCGGACACACTAGTACACGACGGCGAATCGTCCTGGGTGATTAGAGTAGAAAGTCCTTAATTGGCGGTACTCAGACCCTACTTGGTTCTAAGGTAACCACCACTTCAACGTGTCCGAAGCGGCAGCGAAAAACTCGTCTCGCTGAGTGCTGGGATCGCTGCTCGTCCAGTTGCCGGACGGCTTGTAGTTTGGATCGTGAAAAACCCAAAGCTCGCCGCGGTCCGTGGTCAGGATGGGCGCGTCGGAATCGCAATCGTAGGTCTCATTATCGAGCGTGAAGTGGAGGTGCGTATGGTCTACCACGCCGATTTGCACAAATGCGGGGGACTCGACCGGCTCGGTGGATAGGAAATAACCGCCGTGCCCGGGAACATAAAACATCACATAGCGGCCCGCCACCGCCGCCCCCGGCCCGCTCGCCGAGACCGCCTGGCCGTTGATCTGAACCTTAAGGCCGACAAACCGAAGCGGAGCCCCAGCCTGGGAAGCTTGTTCGGCGGGAGCGCCGCGCGCATTCAGCCGGATTTGGACCGTGTCGCTAAGGTTCCCAGAGCCCGGAATAACAGCGATGTCGATGCTGAACTTGTCGCCCGAAGCAAGCAGCGGCGACTGGCGGGGCTCGGAAAGGGTGGGCGTCGGTTTTCCTGCATCCGCATTCGGAAACCGGGCCGCAAAATCGTCACCCACCGGCTTGGCGGTCACGCGGAAATGATCGCCGTCGGAGGTGCGTTCCACTTGCAACTCGTAGGCGAAGATCGCCAGATTGTTTTCGTCGTGGAAGACCCGGTAGAAACTGTTGCCCGAGGCAGGCTCGAGATCGATCGTCAATCCGCTTGGATTGGAATTGCTAGCGATGTTGAGCTGAACGCCATTGCTCAACGAGACGTTGGAAGACACCTGGGCAAAACCGGTTGCTGTGAGCGTTACAATTAGCGTGATCGGAACCCGCATTGACACCCTGTGGACGTTCTCAGCCCGCCGCCTATTTCATACTAGACTAGACGGTCGCCGTCTCACTTGCCTGATCTTCGTCTGTTCAGGGGGCCACTGCTGCGGTATTGAAGAGCTTCGCGAAAGTGCCCTGCTTGATGCGCAGCTCACGCGGAGTCCCGCTTTCCACGATCTTTGCGCCATCGAGGACAATCACCAGGTCCGCTTGGCTGGCTAGTTCCAGCCGGTGCGAGATCAGGATGGTGGTGCGCCCCTCCATGATGGCTTCGTAACCGGCGATCACTTGCCGTTCGGAGACCGGATCGAGCGACGCAGTCGGTTCATCGAGCACCAGCACGGCCGGATCCGCCAGAAATGCGCGCGCCAGGGCAATCCGCTGCCGCTCCCCGGCTGAAAGCGCCATGCCTCGCTCGCCCACTTGCGTGTCATATTGCTGCGGAAGATTGCGGATGAAGGCGTCAATACCCGCGGCCCGGGCGGCCTCTTCCAGATCGCGCTGGGAAGCGTCTGGACAGGAATAGCGGAGATTCTCGGCAATGCTGGTGTGAAAGACGAAGGGCTCCTGTTCGACCAGAACCACTTGGCGGCGCAAGTCGGCAAGGCGCACAGCGCGCAGATCATGACCGTCCAGGCGAACCACGCCGCTATCGGGCTCGAGCAGCCGCAGCAGCAGATCGGCAATAGTCGATTTGCCGCTGCCACTCGATCCTACAATGGCCAGCGTCTCGCCCGCGCGTACTGAAAATGAAACGCGATCCAGCACCGGGCCGCTCCGGTCGAACGACAAGCTCACCTCTTCGAAATCCACATCGCCGCGCACTTTGGGCAGCGAAGTCGCGCCCGGCGCTTCCACAACTTCGGGCGCGGTATCGAATATCTGGCCGACGCGCACCAGCGAAACTCGCGCGGTCGCGAGGTTGGTATAGAGTCCCATCAGCGCCTGGATGGGGGGAAACAGGCGCATCGCATAGCTAAGGAACGCAATGAAAGTTCCAGGAGTGATCGCTCCCAGAATCACCTGACGGCCGCCGTAAAGGAAAACCAAAGCGGTGCTTACTGAGAGAATGAGCCCGGGCAAGCCGCCCGAGAAATAACTTAGCAGCTGCATCGACATCAGCGCTCGGATAAAGTTGTCATTCTTCTCGCGGAAGCGGGACTCCTCACGCTGCTGCGCGTTGGAAGTCACCACCAGCTTCACGCCCTGCAGTGTTTCGATCAGGAAACTCCCGATATCGGCGCTGGACTGGCGCACGGCGGCCACTTTGCCCTCCAGCCTCCTCCGATAGTGCACCAGCGTCCAGATGCTAACCGGCAGCAGGGCGATGGTCAGCAGAAACAGTCGGGCGTCCAGCAAGAGCATGAACACGACGGTCCCAATCAAAAACAGTACATTACCGATCCATGCCAGCGCTGTTTCGGCTGCCACGCGTTGGATCTCCGCGATGTCATTGTTTATGCGGCTTACGATTTCACCCAGCCGCGTCCGGGCGTAGAAGCGTGGCGACAGTCGCTGGAGATGCTGATACAGGGAAAGCCGCATGTCGAACAGGATCTCGGCCGAAGTGCGCGTGTATCGAAGCCCGGTGACAACGTTCAGCAGGAAGCTCACCAGCGTGATGCCCGTGAAAATGGCGACGATGATCAACAGGCGATTAAAATCACGTCCGAGCAGCGCGCGATCGAAGAGGTCTTTCGAAAGATAGGGTATAACCAGCGAGAGGCCGGTGCTCACCAGACTCAGTATCAGCACCAGCACCAGCCGACGCCAGTAGGGGATCGCGTACCCGATTAATGTTTTCTTACGCAGAAGTCCATTTTGACACAGAGGGACATCAGACCCAGACCCAGGGCCATCAGCAGCAGCGTGGAACACTCCGGCACCGGGGCTTCGACGTACACCGCCCGGATCGACGCACTCCCGCCGTAATTCGTATTGAGATTGCCCAATGAAAACCCGGTGATGTTCACCTGTGTGGCTTGTCCACTCAGGGGATCGATGAACGTGCCGGTTCCCATGCCAGTATCGGTGCTGAACCGAATCCCACTTATTGCCGGTGTAGATATTCGGGAAGGCCCCTTGCAAATAGGCCCAGGCGTTCACGACGGAAACCGGAGAGCACGCACCGCCATGACAGTCCACCAGAAAATTGTTTTGCGCGTCTTTTGCGTTCTGATCAAGATTACCGAACGTAGCGGGAGTTTCATTTCCAGTTCGCGTTGAGAGTTGAAGAGAGAGCTACAGCCAGCATCGAAGAAATCATCCACAAGCAAACTGTGTTCCGCATATTCCTTCCTTCTGACCAACATTTGAAAATCGGAAACTGGTATGCGCGCGGAAAATGCAGTTGGGGAATCAATGCGCAAATGCCTGTAAAGGTTAGCGTGGCGGCATCGCGGACCGCGCCCTTTAACGCGCTTGATAGGAGCGACCATCAAAATTGATAGTTCGGGGGTCCAAACGGGGAGAGGAAAAAGCAAACGGCGCGAGCTGGAGAGCAGTCGCGCCGTCGGATGTTGATCGTGAAAGCGGCCGGATTTACCAGCGCCGGCCACGGCCGTAATAGAAGTTGAAGCCTGGACTCCAGAAGTAACCTGAGTACGGACCGAATCCACCGTAGAACGGGTAGTACGGGTAGGGTGCCGCATAGCCACCATAACCGGGTGCCCCGTATCCAGGAGGCGGAGCGCCATAGCCAGGGCCGTAGCCCGGCCGCTGCTGGGTCATTCCATAGTCTTGTTGCGATACAGGTCGAAAGGCCTGCGTTCCATCCACGGTCACTGAATTCGCCAGCCGGAAAGAAAGAACCGATTCCGGATAGACGATAGTGGGACGTCCGCGGGTCAGAAGAACGCCGACGGTCGAGACCACTAAGCCTGCAGCCGCGCCGACACCCGCTCCGACTCCGCCATTCACCGCAGCCCCGATCGCCGCGCCGGTGCCGGTGGTGACCCCAATAGCGGCGGCATCGCGACCATACGAGGTGTTACCACGGCGCTCGGTGAGCGTGGTCTTTACTTGAAGCTGGCGCCCGTCGAGGAGGCCGATGTCAGTCAGCTCCAATCCCAGCCGCGACGTGCCTTCCACACGGCCGGCTTTCTTGGCTTCCGTCACTACGCCCGTGACCGACTGGCCGCGGGGAGCCACCACGAGTCCATTCATGACCACCGGTTGAACCAAGGTGCCCCTGAAATAATCTCCTTCGTGGTTTTTGTCACTCGATAAAGCCTGATCCACCCGCACGGTTAGCCATGTGCCGGCTGGAATCGTAATGCTGGAAGGATAAACCGGCGGTGGTTGTACTGGAGCTGGGTGAGAAGGATACGACGCGGCCGGTGGCGGTTGCGTCTGATATCGCCCCGGGGGCGGCGGAGCTTGGGTTTGCGCTTGCGGCTCCTGGTAATCGGGCGCCGGAGGCGGAACATCCGCCGGATTCGATGGGTCAAACTTGCGCCAGCCGCCCGAAGGCGCTGGACTGGCCGGGTTGGGATCCTGCGCAAACACCGGCAGCAATCCGCCCAGCGAGACGGTCAACATTGAAGCTAAGATCAGTTTCTTTGGTGATTTCATAAAATACCTGGCCCTCAAGTTTCAATCATTATGCATGCCAGATTCCAATTGTAACTATCTGTGTTATCAATACTTAGGGCAGTTTATCTTGGCCGAGGAAAACCAGCCTGGTGCTTTTCGGCCAGTGAAAGACCGGCCGGCCGCTATATGTGCGCAGTCAGCACGCTCTGGACAACCTTGCCTATGCACATGAACTCTTCCAGATCGGCCGGTTTGCGGAAGTAGGCTGTGGCGCCGAGCTTGGTGGTCTCGGCGCGGTCCGCGGGCGAGTCGGAAGAGGTGAAGATCACGACCGGAATCCGCCCAAGTTTAGAGCTTTGCCGTATGCGCCGCAGAATCTCCTGGCCGGATCTCTTGGGAAGGTTTAGATCGAGAATTAATAGCGCAGGAAAAGGCGCGGAGTCGTCCGCCTCGGCCGCCTCAATGAGAGCAAAAGCCTTCTCGCCGTCATTGAGCACCTGTAAGTTCATCTCTTTCAGGTGCTTCTTTAGCGATTCGCGGACGATATAAATATCGGCCGGGCTGTCCTCGACAAGAAGGACGAAAGGCGTACGAAGACGCGTTGGAGTGCTGCTCATGATTGCGCGGCCGGAAGCGTGAAGCAAAACGTCGCGCCCTTTCCCAGTTCTGATTCTACCCAGATGCGCCCGCCATAACGCTCGACGATCTTCTGGCAAATTGCCAGTCCGATGCCAGTGCCGGAATAGGACTCAGAACTGTGAAGCCGTTTGAATATTCCGAACACCTGCTTGGCGTATTGAGGATCGATGCCGATGCCGTTGTCTTTTACAGAGAAAGTCCACTCTTGATGGGAAGACCGCCTGGCCGCAATCTCGATTTGCGGTGCGGCGCCATTTCGGTATTTGATCGCGTTGCCAATGAGGTTTTGGAAGAGCTGTTCGAGGTGCACGGCGTGAACCGGAACGTAGGGCAGGTCACCCGAGAGAATGGACGCACCGCTCTCTTGGATGGCCGTTTGAAGATTGGCGAGGGTCATGTTGAGAACCTGGTTGGAGTCGACCGCCGGGGGCTCTTCATCCGTGCCGCGGGCGGCCTGAACATAAGACAACAGGTCATTCATCAGAGCCTCCATGCGTCTGACGCCGGACACCGTATAGCCGACAAAAGTCGCTGCTTTGGCATCCAGTTTGTCTCCGAAATGCCGTTTCAAGAGCTCGGTATAGACAGCCACGGTGCGCAGCGGCTCGCGCAAGTCGTGGCTGGCGGAAAAGGCGAATTGCTCCAGGTCGTCGTTGGCGCGGCGGAGAGCTTGATTGGCGTTTCGCAGGGTTCGATTGGTTATCTGAACCCGTTCGCGTTCGTGAGCGACATCGGCGAAGAGCCGGGCGTTATCGACGGCTAAAGCGGCGCGGTGCGCCAGCTCCTCGGCCAAAGAGACATCCTCGGGCGTGTAGCAGCGCGCTGATTCGGCAGTTGCGAACGTGAGAACGCCAAGCGTGCGGCCGCGCGCCACCAGCGGCGCGAAGATCGCGGACCGTAGTCCCAGCGATTGAAGCAGCGCCAGCCGTTCGGGCTGCCGGATGTAGCGGGCCATCAAAGAATCGGAAATCTGTTCGATGAATTGCGTCTTGCGCGCACGAACAGCGAGGCGGGCGGCGGGATTCCGAGAAGTCGGGAAAAGCTTCTGCAGATCCCGCGCAACATCCATTTCGACACCCGCATGGCGGATAACGAGACGTTGTAGGACTCCGTTATCATCCACAATGTTGACGCCGCACCAGTCGGCAAAGAAAGGCACGGCCAGCCCTGCAACCTTGGCGAGCGTAAGGCGATAGTCCAACGAGGATGCCAAGGCGCTGCCAGCTTCGGCCAGGAACTCAGTCCGTTGGGCGCTCTCTTCGGCCACGGCCCGCAAGGCTTTCTGGCGTTCATAGAGATCGGACGTTCCGAGCGCGGCCGCCGTAAGATTCGCGAGGGTCGCGGCCAGTCGTGTTTCTCTTTCGGTGAATTGGTGCGGCTTACGGTAATAGAAAACCAGCGTTCCCGACAGCGTTCCATGCAGCGTCATGGGAATAGTGAGCAGAGAGCGGATGCCCTCGGCCCGATACATTTCCAACCGGCTAACCAGCAGAGGAGCTTGCTCGATATCGGAAAATGCCTGGGGTTCGGGTCGCAAGCTGGGTTGAGTGGAGGGTTGAGTGGAGGGTTGAGTGGAGAGTTGAGTAGAGGGTTGAACGGCCGTCCGGCTGTAGTTATCCGAAAGGCCGAAGGTTGCAATGGCGCTCCATGCGTCTGGCCCGGTTTGGCGCCAGATGGCGTAAGCGTCGGCGGCTACAAAGCGCTGCGCGACCGACAGGATAGTCTGGACCACATTGGACTCATGCGGCGACGCCAGCAGAGTGCCGGAGGCATCCAGCAATAGCTGCAGCTCCCGCTCCATTTCCTTGCGGTCGGTGATATCGACGCAGGACCCAATAAAGCCGGTGAATTCACCAGACTGCGAAAAAAGCGGGATGCCGTGATTGAGCATCCAGCGCCATTCACCGTCGTGACGGCGGGCGCGGCATTCCATGGAGAACTGTTGCCGCCTATCAAAACATTGCTGGTAGTTGGCCAGGCAACCCGGGAGGTCCTCGGGATGCATCAATTCGGTCCAACCCTCGCCCAATTCCTGATCCATGGTTCGTCCGCCGAACTTGAGCCAGGGCTCGTTTACCCAGATACAGCGCCTGTCAGGTCCGTCCAGCCAGATCAGGACGGGAGCGCTGTTGGCCATGGTGCGAAATCGCCCTTCGCTGGTGGCAAGTGACTCGGTAGCCTCCCTGCGGACCCGCGCCATTGCGAGGTGCGAGCTGACGCGCGCCAGTAGCTCGCGGGCGGTAAAAGGCTTAACCAGGTAATCGTCGGCGCCGGCTTCCAGCCCTTCCACGCAGGATTCTTCTCCGGCGCGAGCGGAAAGAAGAATGACGGGAATCGTCTTAGTCTTCTGGTGCGCTCGGAGCTGGCTTAGCAGCCCGAAGCCGTCGAGTCGCGGCATCATGACATCGCTCAGGATCAGGTCGGGAGGAGAATGAATTGCTTGCGCCAGAGCCTCTTCCCCATTGACGGCTGTTTGAATGTCATAATGCTGCCCCAGAATTCGCTTCAAATAGCTGCGCATGTCGGCGTTGTCGTCGGCCAGCAAGATGCGTTGACGAGGCGCCCCTTGGGGGTTGGCGGAGGGCCGCTCCGGCAGCCAGCCGGGGGTTTCGGGGAGCCAGCGTAGGGCCTCCTCGACGTACGAGTCAACGGCCGGCGGGGCGGGTTGAAGCGAGGACCCCGTGTCGATTTTGTCCTGAGGCAGATGCGCCTTGCCGAACGGAATAGAAACGATGAAGGTCGTTCCCTGGTCCACTTGACTTTGTACGCTAACGGAGCCACCCTGCAGCTTCACCAACTCGTTCACCAGCGCGAGACCGATACCGGTACCCTCAAAGGTCCGTCCACGAGCGCCTTCCACGCGATGGAACCGCTCAAAAATACGAGGAAGTTCCTGGGCGGGAATTCCAATGCCGGTGTCCGCGATGGAAAGCTCGAGGTGCTCACCCCTGTCCCGGATAGCGACGGTGATGGTTCCGGCGAGGGTGAATTTAAAGGCATTAGAGAGGAGGTTGAGGACGATCTTCTCCCACATTTCACGGTCGAGATAGACGGGCCGGCTGAGCGGCCGGCAGTCGATGACAAATTTGATACCGGCCTTCTCAACCGCCGCGCGGAAGTTGCTTGAAAGGTCGGCCGTCAAAACGCACACATCGGTGGGTTGATAGACGGCCTGCACGCGGCCGGCTTCGATACGCGAGAAGTCGAGTAAAGTATTAACCAGCTTCTGCAGACGGAGGCCGTTGCGATGAGCGACTTCGATGAGTTCGTGGTTACGCGAGGCGCTGCCGCCGGGTTGCTGAAGCAGGTCCTCTAAAGGACCGAGCAGCAGCGTGAGCGGAGTACGA
>DATHOT010000180.1:0-4150 GCA_035484655.1 Bryobacteraceae bacterium
AGCACGATGTCCCGCACTTCACGAACAAAGCCAAGATCGAACGCAGCGTGAGGGAGGCTGGGTTCGCGCACCACACCTTCGTGATGGCGCCGTTCTATTTTCAAAATCTGCTCGGCGTCATGGCTCCGCAGAAGCAAGCGGATGGGGCCATGGGTTGGGCGCTGCCGCTCGATCCAGAGAAGCGCGTCATTCACATGGGCGACATCACCGAACTCGGCGCCATCGTGGCCGGTGCCTTTGCGCAGCCGGAGCTTGCGGGGCACGGTGAACATCTGCCGCTGGTCGGCGACTTCCTGAGCTTCAACGAAATCATCGCCACGCTGAATAGACAAGGACACCGGTTCTCGTTCAAGCAAGTCCCGCAAGAACTCTTTGCCGGCTGGTTCCCAGGCGCCAAGGAAGTCGGGGAGATGCTCGCCTACTTCGAGGCCCACACCTACCTCGGTGCGGATTCGCGCGACGCTATTACGCTCGCCAACCGGGTCGCCGGCCGGCAGCCGACGAAGTTCGACGCGTGGGCTCGGGCGAACTTCGCGATCCCGGCGGCAGCCTGAAAGTTTGATCTAGCTGCCGGCGGCCGCGCGCGCAGTGACGGTGTTGTCCGCCTGCGCGCGCTCGAAATACCGGCCGAGCAGATAGGCGATCGGAAACCAGAGGGCCGAGATCACGACTCCGAAGATCGCGAGTCCGGCCACGCCGTAGGGCAGCACCGCCGCGCTCAGCCAGGAGGAGGTGAGATCGCCGAAGCGGTAAACCACGGTGTCGATGACATTTTTGGCCTTGTATTTGGCCTGCTGATCCACCGCCGTGAACAACATGTCGCGACTTGGCTTGGCGATGGCATATTCGGCAAAGCGGCGCACGACCTGGATCGAGGCCAGCACCATGAGCACCGGCGAAAAGATTACGGCGACGAACGCCACGACCATGATGACCGGATTGAGCAGCAAGCCCGTCGTCACACCGAAGCGCCGGATGAAGCGGCCGGTGCCGAACAGCTGGATCAATACGGCGATGGAATTGGTCGCCAGATCGATGCTCGCGTAAGCCTGAGTGCGGGCGGCTCGCGAGACGAAATTCTTGCTGATCAGATCGCCGAGCTGAAAGTAGATCACGGTCGAGATCCAGGTCATGAGCAGCAGGAACAGCGCGATCATCAACAGGTAACGTGACTTGAACAGCAACGTGAAACCTTCGAACGGATTGCCACCGAGCCGGTGATCGAGCGAGGTCTTCTGCGCATCCTTGTCCACCGCCACGAGTCTGCGCTTCTCTTTTTCCATCAGACGCACCAGAAACGCGGTGATTGCAAAGCCGGCCGCCGAAATCAGCAGCAGATTGTCGGTACCCACCACGCGGACGAACAGGACGGTGAAGGCCGGCGCACAGATCGTGCCGACGGTGCCGCCCGCGGCAATGAAGCCAAACAGCCGTTTCGCCTGATCGCTGGAAAAGATGTCGGCCATCAGGCTCCAAAATACCGAGATCGTCAGAAGATTGAAGGTCGACACCCAGACATAGAACGCGGCCGCGATCCAGCGGTCGTTGGTGGCGGCGCGAAATAGGAGATAAAAAGCGATCAGCGTGATGGCGATAAAGCCGTAGACCCACGGGAGGAAACTCGCGAGCCGCATGCGGGAGGCCAGGCCGGCGAATATCGGCGCGACGATGAGACTCAACAAAAAGGTGCCGGTGAAGAGTTCCTGCAGATGGGCAACGCCGTAAATCGTACCCATCGTGTCGCGCAAGGGGCGCAGGATGAAATAACTGGCCATGAGCAGGAAAAAATAGACGAAGGCTGTGAGCGCAACCTTGATCTCGTGATGCTCCACACCGGCGATTCGCCGCAGCATCCGCGCAGCTCCGCTATCAGTCATAGCGACGCTACGTACTCTGCCATGCGCGCGCGCTCTTTGGCATCCGGCAGCCGCCCGCGCCCGGCGGCGAGATTGTCGATCATGTGCTCGGCCTTGTCGGTGCCCGGTATGACGGCAGTCACGGCAGGATGGGAGAGGATGAACTTGAGGAAGAACTGGCCCCAGCTTGCGCAGTCGAAGTCGGCCGCCCAATCGGGCAGCTTACTGCCCAAGGCCTTGCGAAAGAGTTTGCCGCGTCCGAAGGGGACTGCCACCAGCACCGCTGCGCCCGCGTCCGCGGCCGCGGGCAGCAGCCGCTCCTCAGCGTCGCGGTTGTCGATCGCGTAGTCGATCTCCAGGAAATCGGGCTTGCCTCGTTTGAGGATCGCTTCGGTGGCCACGTAGGCACCTTTGAAGGTGGTCGTGATGCCCGTATAGCGGCACAGGCCTTGGGCTTTCAGCGCGTTCAGGCCGCCCATGTCCTGGCCCGGGTCGCGCACGTTGTGAAGCTGTAGCGCGTCCACTTTGTCGGTCTTGAGCCGCTGCAGAGACTCCCGTGCTTCCGCAGCTTCGCCGCCGCTACGGTATTCTTCCAGTTTGGTGGCGATGAATACACGCGGACGCAACTTCGTCTCGGTCAGGATGCCGCCAATCACGTTTTCGGCGTTGCCGTAGGAGGGCGCGGTATCGACAACGGTGCCGCCACCGGCCACGAGCGCACGGATGACCTCGGTCTGCCCGCTTCGCTCCTGCGGACCCGCTCCCACATTGAACACACTGGCCGTGCCGACGCCGATCACGGGCAGTGTTTCACCGTGGCCGTGCGGAATGGGACGAGCCAGCATGGGCTTCTGCGAGTCGGCCGCGCTCCATCCCGGTATCAACAGGCTCGCGCTCAATCCGCCGCACAGGATCACCGCGTCACGACGCGAAAGAAGTTGATCGCCGCCTTTCATGTGTACCTCCCGCCGCGCCAGCAGTTCAAACCAGCGCCGCGACGCCGTCGGCGCTTACCCCAAACGATACGCCTATGAGTTATTCTGGCAAGCCCAGCCGAAACAACACCAGGCCTATGTTTAAAATTATGCCGTACGCGTTAGTGGTTGTGATCCTGTTTGCAATGCCGGGCGCCGGATTCGCGCAGACAATGGATCCGGTCTTCGCCGAGCATCAGAAGGCCTGGACCACCAAGCACGAATTTTCGAGTCCTCTGGTCGATCATCTACCCGCTTCCACGGCCGTCCCGTCGCCACGCGATGTGCTGGGCCACGATATCGGTGCGCCACGGGTTTTGGATCGTTACGCAGACATCCTGAAATATTACCGGGCGCTGGCTGCCAAAACGCAGCGCGTGAAAATCATCGAGACCGGCGCCACCGAAGAAGGTCGACCGACGGTTGTCGTCCTGATCTCGGCCGACGAGAACATCGCGAATCTTGAGATCAACCGACAAAATCTTGCCAAGCTGGGTGATCCGCGCGGCGTTACCGAAGAGCAGGCCAAGGATCTCATCGCCCGCACGAAACCGATTTATCTAATCCTGGGCGGGCTGCATTCCGCGGAAACCGGCCCGCCGGAAATGCTCATGGAGCTGGCCTATCGGTTGGTGACGGAAGACAGTCCGCTGATCGCCAACATCCGCCGGAACGTGATCGTCGGAATCAATCCGACCACCGATCCTGACGGCCGCGATCGCTACACAGACTGGTACTACCGCAACAAAATCGACGACACGGATGATCTGAATCCCGTTCCGGGCGCGCCCTATTGGGGCAAGTACATTTTCCACGACAACAATCGCGACATTAACTACACCGGCTTCAGTTCTCGGAATTTATTGGCCTTCTACCTGCAATGGCGTCCGCCGATCATGCACGACCTGCATGAGTCCGTGCCCTTTCTCTACACCTTCTCCGGCCAGGCCCCGCAGAATCCGTCGCTGGATCCGATCCTCTTCGGCGAAATGCCTTGGATCTCGAACTTCGAGATGGCGCAGCTCACCAAATACGGCATGCCCGGTGTATGGACTCACGGTTTCGTGGACGAGTGGTCGCCGGGCTATGTGGGCTTCATGTCCACCAACCACAACGGCCTGTTCAAGATGTATGAAACCTTCGGCAACGGCGGAGCCACGACGGAGCTGCGCCATGTCAAACCGGTGGAAGGGCCCGGCGAAGATCTGCATGCAACCGACCAGACGGTCCGCGAGTGGTTCCGGCCCAACCCGCCCTATAAAACCGTCGAATGGTCGATGCGCGACAATACCAACTACATGGAAACCGGGGTTCTGTCCG
>DATHOT010000181.1:0-28384 GCA_035484655.1 Bryobacteraceae bacterium
ATCCATCGCGAATCACGCGCCCACGGTTGCGAGACCTTGCGACAAATAGATGGGCGCAAGAAATCATCGGGGCGTTCCCGGCCGGCGGCCGCCTGGCGCGGCCGAGTCGGCGCGACCCCTTGCGGACTCACTCACCCTAACATGCCTTTTTCAGACCACACTCTAAAACCGGACATTTCTACTTGGCACAGAATAGGACATTTCTATTTGGCGTTGACATCGATGTATTATCTCTTGACGTTCCGGGTACCGGGACGTATACTACTCGCTGCCGTTTACAAATGTTTACGTAAGATCGCTCGTTCTTAGCAAGCAGAGTAACCGGACACTAAACATCAAAAAGGAGTGCTCATGCAAATTGTTAGGCTGCTCACCATCCCACTGTTGGCACTGTCAGGACTGTCCCTATGCGAGGTAGCGTCTGCACAGGTCTTGCCCAACTACCAGCTCGTAACAACCATTCCGATGGACACCAACCTACAGAGCTTCGATATAACCTGGATCGATCAAGAAAGTCAGAGGCTTTACTTGGCCGATCGCGGCAATGGAAAAGGCCAAGGTCGCATTGACGTCATCGATACATACGCGAATGTGTTTGTGTATCGTGTTCCCTCCAGTTCGGCCGAGACCGGGTTTACTGGAATTGTTCCGGCACCCACGCCGGGATGCAATGTCGGAGGACCCAACGGTGTAGTCGCGATTCCTCTGGTGAACCAGCTTTACGTCGGTGACGGCGATAGCACTGTAAAAGTAGTGGATTTGAATGCTAGGGCAGTCGTGGCGGTAATCTCAACCGGTGGTAAATGCCGGGCGGATGAACTGGCTTATGACCCTCTGGATCATATCATCATGATCACCAACCCCAGCGATAATCCACCATTTGTGACGTTCATCTCTACCGATAGTCAAAGCGTGTTGGGGAAGTATACCTATCCCAGTACGCAATCCGGCCTTGAACAATCCGTCTGGAACCCGCAAACCTCTAGGTTTTTGATTTCCGTACCAGGAGCCAGCTCCACTCAGGGATCGGTTGACGAATTTAATCCCCTCACGATGACGATGACTAACAGCTATAAGATTGGGTGCAGTCCTGCTGGCTTGGCCCTGGGCCCTCTGCAGCGCGTAATGACTTCCTGTGGCACTGCGATAGATGCGAGGAATGGGAGTATTCTCGCGACCAATACCCTTTCTGCCGGAGATGAAATTTGGTTCAATCCCGGGAACAACAAGTATTACTTCGGAAACGCGAATTTAGGCGTAATCGACGCCGAGACCAACCAATTCCTGGGCAACGTTACCACTAGTGGTGGGCACGCTCTTGCAGTAGACAGCAACACCAATTATGTTTATGCGCCAACCACCAACGTAGGGATACAGGTGTTTGCGCCAAACCGCCAGTAGGACATTAGGCGTCGAGGCCCTTGACAATTTCCTTCTTCAGCGCCACAATAATTGTGGCGAAGAAAAGGCGAAATTGCATGAACCTCAACGCCGCCCTCACCACTACGCTCGGATTTCGCTCCGACCTCAAAACTCGGGAAATCCTCCCCACCGGCCTCCCCTCCCTGGACGCCGTCATCGAGGGTTTCCCCCGCGGCGCCATCTCGGAAATCATCGGCCCGGACAGCTCCGGGCGAACTACACTAACCCATTCACTTCTGGCTGCATCTACATCAAAATTTGAGATTTGTGCTTACGTCGATACTGATGACTCCTTCGATCCGGTAACCGCCGCCGCAGCCGGAGTGACCCTTTCCCAATTGGTCTGGATTCGCTGCGCCCATAATGCAGACCACGCCCTCAAAGCCGCCGACTATCTTCTTCATGCCGGCGGATTCGGAGTCGTCGTGCTCGACCTCTGCCAGGTTCCGCCCCGCATTGCCAACCGCATCCCGATCTCTTATTGGTACCGGTTCCGTCGCGCCATCGAAAACACGCCGGCCATCCTCGCTTTGATAGAACACGAGCCCATGGCCCAGTCTTGCGCTTCGCTCATGCTCGAAATGAATCGTAAGAAGACCGCCTGGCGTGGCGCGCCTGGCTTCGAATTACTGCGCGGCGTGGAACTGGAAGCTCTCTCCCGCAAACCAGTGCGTCCGGCTACGGCCACCTTCAAAGCGAAAGCGATTGGATAGATGTTTGCCTGCCTGCACGGTACCCCGGCCGAACTGCCTCAAATCGCCGAAGCTTTCTCGCCTTTCTTCGAGCAGACCACCCCCGATACCGTCGTCTTCCGCATCGATGGGCTGAAGCGGCTCTACGGCACACCCGCCCAAATCGCGCGCGCCATCGAATTCCGGGCCGGTAACGCCGTCAACATATCCATCGCTCAGACCGCCGAAGCAGCCATCCTGGCAGCCCGCAATTTTCCAGGCGTGACGGTTCACCCCGACCTCAGTGCCCTGGATATCACCGCGCTCCCCTTAACGGATGAAATGATCGAGATCCTCGACAGCTGGGGTATTCACACTCTCGATCAACTGTCGCAATTGCCCGAAACCGGCGTCGCCGAACGATTCGGACCCGCCGGCGTTTCACTCCACCGGCTAGCCCGCGGCGCCGTCGATCGGCCACTCAAAATCTTCCAACCGGAAATCACTTATAACGACCGCATCCAGCTCGATCATCCCATCAGCCTGCTCGAACCGCTCCTGTTTCTGATCGCGCGCATGCTCAAAGATCAATGTGAAAATCTCGAATCGCATGGAATGGCCGCCAACGAAATCACCATTCGCCTGGAGCTCGAAACCAAGACTGAGCTCGTTCGCACCCTCCGCCTCCCCATCCCCATGCGCGAGAGCAAAGCGCTGCTGAAGCTCCTGCAAATGGATCTGGAAGCTCACCCGCCCGAAGCCGCCACCGTTGCGCTCTCGCTCTCGCTCAAACCAGTGAATCCGCGCACCGTCCAAAACGGCATCTTCCTTCCTGTCATGCCAGCGCCGGACAAGCTGGAGCTTACCCTGGCTCGCATCCGCGGCATCGTCGGAGAAAACAACGTCGGCGTTCCGGAGCTTCTGAACACCCATCATCCGCACCCCTTCCACCTCGCCACTCGGCAGCCCCAACTGACCGATCCGCCGCCAGTCAAGATTCAGCATGCCTTCCGCTACTTCCGGCCGCCTCTGGCCGCAACGGTCGAACTTCAAAACGATCGTCCCGCTCGCATCACCGCTTCCCGCATCCACGGAAAAGTGCTCAACGCCTCCGGCCCCTGGCGAACTTCCGGCAACTGGTGGACTCCGGCTCCCTGGAATCGCGACGAATGGGACATTGCACTAGCCAATGGCATGTATCGTATCTACCGCGAACCCAACCAGCATTGGTTCCTCGAAGGCTCCTATGACTAGCGCCTATGTCGAACTCCATGCTCGCTCCGCCTTCAGCTTCCTGGAAGGCTCTTCCGTCCCCGAAGAACTCATCGCCCGCGCGGCCGAGCTCGACTTCCCCGCCCTGGCCATCCTCGATACCGACAATATCTCCGGCGCGGCGCGTTTTCACATGGCTGCGAAAAAGGCCGGCATCCACGCTCACATCGGCGCCGAAGTCACCTGCACCGACGGCTTCCGCTATCCGCTACTTGCCGAAAATCGAAAAGGATACCAAAATCTTTGCCGCCTGATCACGATTATGAAAATGCGCGCCAAAAAAGGCGAAGGCGCTGCCACCCCCGAAGAATTTTCCGAATTTGCCGACGGCCTGGTCTGCTTGGCTTCGCGGCCCGATGCCCGGATTCTAGACCTGTTTGGCGCGAAAAACGTCTATGTCGAACTGCAGCGCCATTACAACCGGAACGAAGAGGTCCACAATCAGGCCCTGATGGATTTCTCGCGCCAACATCAACTGCCGCTCGTCGCTACCAACGGCGTCAGCCACGCCACCCCGCATTCCCGCGAAGCGCTCGACGTCCTTACCTGCGTCCGCAACAAAGTAAAGATTCAGGAAGCCGGCCGCCTGCTCTCCATCAACTCCGAACGCCACTTGAAAAGCGCCCAGGAAATGTCGCGCCTGTTCGCCGATCTTCCCGAAGCGATCGCCAACACCCGGGAGCTTTCCAATCGCCTCCAGTTCACGCTCGCCGATCTCGGCTATCAATTCCCCCGCTACCCCGTCCCGCCCGGTGAGACTATGAATTCGTTTCTCCGCAAGCGGACCGCCGAAGGCGCGCGCAATCGTTATTATCCGACCGCTTTCTCCGCCGACCTCTGCCGCCGCGCTCGCCTTCAGATCGACAAAGAGCTCGCGCTCATCGAAAAGCTCGACCTGGCCGGCTATTTCCTGATCGTCTGGGACATCGTCGAGTTCTGCCGCAAGCAAAACATCCTGGTGCAAGGCCGCGGATCGGCCGCCAACAGCGCGGTCTGTTATTCGCTCGGCATCACCGCCGTCGACCCCGTCTCCATGGAGCTGCTCTTCGAGCGTTTTCTCTCTGAACAGCGCGGCGAGTGGCCCGACATAGATCTCGATCTTCCCAGTGGCGATCAGCGCGAGCGCGCTATCCAATATGTCTACCAGCGCTACGGCCAGCTCGGCGCGGCCATGACCGCCAACATCATTACCTATCGCGGCCGCTCAGCCGTTCGCGACATCGGGAAAGTTCTGGGTTTTGAGGAACCCGACCTTGGCCGCATCGCCGCGCTCGTTCCCACCTGGGGCTGGACCGATCCCAAGGAAACCGCCGAACGACAGTTTCGCGAAGCCGGCTTCTCGCCCGACAATCCGCTCATCTCCAAATTCCTCGACCTCTACATGACCATCCAGGATCTGCCGCGCCATCTCGGCCAGCATTCCGGCGGCATGGTCATTTGCGAAGGCCAGTTGGATTCCGTCGTTCCGCTCGAACCTGCCACCATGCCCGGCCGCGTGGTCATTCAGTGGGACAAGGAAGATTGCGCCGACATGAAAATCGTTAAGGTAGATCTGCTCGGGCTCGGCATGATGGCCGTGCTCGAAGATTCCATCCAGCTCATTCGCGACGACTATCACGAAGAGGTCGACCTCGCGCATCTGCCACAGGACGACCCGCTGGTCTACGCCGCACTCCAGAAAGCCGACACCATCGGGCTGTTTCAGGTGGAGAGCCGCGCGCAGATGTCCTGCCTTCCGCGCCTCCAGCCGAAGCGCTTCTACGACATCGTGGTGCAGGTCGCCATCATTCGCCCCGGCCCTATCGTTGGAAAAATGTTGAACCCGTTCCTGCGCCGCCGGCAGGGCCGCGAAATTCCCGAGTGCCTGCATCCCTCGCTCGAGCCGGTGCTGGCACGCACATTGGGCGTCCCTCTATTTCAGGAGCAACTCCTGCGCATGGCCATGATCGTCTCCGGCTTTACCGGCGGCGAAGCGGAAGAGCTGCGCCGGGCCATGGGATTTAAACGATCCGAAGTCCGTATGCGCGAGATTGAAACCCGGCTGCGCTCTGGGATGACCCGCAACGGGATCACCGGCAAGCAGCAGGACACCATCGTTCAATCCATCACTTCTTTCGCGCTGTACGGCTTTCCCGAATCGCACGCCGCCAGTTTCGCTTTGATCGCCTATGCCAGCGCGTTTCTGAAATGCCGCTACCTGGCCGCCTTCACCGCAGCGATCCTGAACAATCAGCCCATGGGCTTTTACGCGCCCGCAACCTTGGTGAAAGATGCCCAGCGGCATGGGCAGCACTTCAAACCGATCGATGTCACACGCTCAGAATGGCGCTGCACCATCGAAGAATATAACGGGGAAAAATGGGTGCGGCTGGGATTCAACTATGTCAAAGGGCTGCGCGAGCAAGCAGCCCAAGCCATCCTCGCCGCTCGCCGGCAAGCGCTGTTTTCGAGTATTCAGGACCTGGTCGACCGCGTTCCCGAGCTTCGCAAAGACGAGCTCAGAAAGCTTAGCGAAATCGGCGCGCTCAATTTCATTCCCGAGACGCCCCTCCATCGCCGCGCCGCATTATGGGATTCAGAACTCGCTCTTCGCCCCGCCGGCCCTCTATTCGCCGCGAATCTCGCTCCCGCGCCCGAGTCGCCGCTCGCACCCATGAACTCGAGCGAACGCCTGAACTCCGATTTCCGCGGAACCCACCTCACCATCGGCAAGCACCCCATGGCCTTTCATCGCGAAAAGCTAAATGCCCTGGGCGTCACTCCCGCCAGCCGGCTAAAACTCATCCACAACGGCCGCGCTGCTCGAATCGCCGGCTGCGTCATCTGCCGCCAGCGCCCCGGCACCGCCAAAGGACTGCTGTTTCTCAGCCTGGAAGATGAAACCGGAGTCTCAAACGCCGTCGTCATGCCGGACGTTTTCGACCGCGAGCGCGCCATCATCCTGAATAACCCTTACCTGGTCATCGATGGCGAAATGCAGAACATCGACGGCGTATTCACGGTCAGAGCCACCCGTTTCGAGCCACTCCACGTGGCCGAAGAGGCCGTCCCCTCCCACGATTTTCACTAGCTATCCCTGAGAATTCTCCGGCTCGAACCCACTATCACTTTTGTGAGTCTTTCTGCGCGGACAATTGTCCTGATCGCCGCTTTGCTGCCATCGGCCGCCGCCACGACAATTACGATCCTGCCTGCCACCAACATCGCTCAAGCCACGGCGGAGAGAAACTCGTGGCTGACGGAAACCTTCGGCGCCGGGACCACCGCGAACCCGGTCCGCGTTGATATCGATAACATTACGCCCGGAAAAAGCGAGGTTGAGGTGCTCCAGCTTCTCACCTCGCTCCATAGCCTCTATTTCTTTCTGACCGCCGTGGAAGGCAACATCCAGATTCGAACGGCTGACGGAACCACCGCCCTCATTCACGATGGAGACGATGGCCTCTACTTCATTGGGATCACATCCACGACAGCCATCGGGTCCATCCAGTGGCGCAGCCAAGACGGGCTTGAATTATACGATTTCGGAACTCCACGAGCTCCCAATACTACCCCCGAACCTGCCACCTCACTGTCCATCTTGACCGGGCTGGTCTTGATTATGCGCCGCTGTAGAGCCCCATCCGCTCCTTCACCAATTGCACCGTGGATTTTGCGATCGGCGAAACTCGCTCGGCGCCTTCGCGGAGCACCCGGTCCAGGTAACCGGGCTCGGCCATAATATCGTGAAAACGCTTCTGCAATGGCTCCAGACTCGCGGCCACCATCTCGGCTACCTGCTTTTTCAGATCGCCGTAACGCATGCCGTTGAAATGCTCGCGCAGCTTTTCTCCAGGCCAACCGCTGAAAGCCTGAAAGATGTTCAGCAGATTCTGGACGCCGCTCCCCAAACCATCAAAATTGACCGCCGGCTGAGAGTCGGTAGTGGCACGCATGATCTTCTTGCGGATCTGGTCGATCGGATCGAGCAGCCCGATCGCATGACCGCTGCCGGTGGCCGATTTGCTCATCTTCGCATCCGGGTCATCCAAACCCATGATCCGCGAGCCCACTGCCGGCAAATGAGTGGCCGGCATCACGAAGGTTTCCCCGTAGAGCGAGTTGAACCGCTGGGCGATATCGCGCGTCAGCTCCAGGTGCTGGGCCTGGTCGTCACCCACCGGCACAATAGCGGCCTGGTAGATAAGGATGTCCGCGGCCATCAGCACTGGATATTGCAGCAAGCCGTCGCCGATGGTTTCCTGAGCCTGCGCCTTCGCCTTATACTGCGTCATTCTTTCGAGCCAACCGACCGGAGTCACACAGGTCAGCATCCACGCCAGTTCCGAATGCTCGGGAATAGACGATTGAACGACAATGGTCGACTGTTTGGGATCGATGCCGACGGCCAAAAAGAGCGCCGCCGTCTCCCGGATTTTCGAGCGAAGCTCGGCCGGGTCTTGATGAACAGTTATAGCGTGCAGGTCGACGATGCCGAAAATGCTCTCGTAGTTGCCCTGAATCTCGACCCAATTCTTCAGCGCTCCCAGGTAGTTACCGATGTGTAGATTGCCGGACGGCTGAACGCCGGAGAAAATACGTGCCTTCATGGTGAATCAACCATGTTACCGTAGGGTAAGCTTCTGCTTGCCTACCGAAGAGAATTTCACGATAGAAAAGCTGGTATACGGCGGAGATGGACTGTCCCGTCTCGATGGTAAAGTCGTACTGACACCATATGTGCTGCCCGGAGAGGTCGTCCGAGCCGAGGTTGAACCTGTAAAAAAAGATCTTTTTCGAGGGAGACTGATCGAAGTGATTTCACAATCCGCTTCCCGTGTCTCGCCTCCCTGCCCTTACTTCCAGCATTGCGGTGGCTGCCATTACCAGCACACTGATCCCAACTTCCAGGTGGAGCAGAAGCGTTCAATTTTACGCGAAGCTCTGCGCCGCGTGGGCAAGATCGACTTCTCCGGCGAAATTCAAACCATAACGGGTGAGCCTTGGGGTTACCGCAACCGGGCGCAACTCCATATCGAGGACGGTAATGTTGGTTACTTCGAGCACGGGTCTCATAGCCTATGCCCCATCGAGCGTTGTGTTATTGCATCCCCGGCGCTTAACGAAGCTATCTCGAAACTGAAAGGCCAGTTGCTGGAGAATGTCAACACTACGATCGAATTGTTCACCAACGAAACGGACACTCAGGTCCATATCTGGGATCGCCTCCCAGCCTCGGCCCGGCGGCTTTTGGAGTCGCTCGGCACCACCGGCCCGATTGAATACACCGGATTTCGAGTGAGCCCGAATTCCTTCTTCCAGGTAAATCGCTATCTGGTCGATGATTTGGTTACGTGTGCCGTCGCCGACAGCGGAGGAGAGTGGGCCGTGGACCTTTACGCCGGAGTCGGCCTGTTCTCGGCACGCCTGGCCCAGACTTTTAAGAGAGTTACAGCGGTGGAATCCAGCCGCCGCGCTTTTCACGATTTGCGATTTAACATGGAGCGCCGCGAATTGCAGGTCACGGCCGAGAACCAACCGGCCGAAGACTATCTGACCGGCCTGCGCCAGACGCCGGAACTCATCCTTGCCGATCCGCCCCGAACAGGTCTCGGCAAATATGCGGTGCGGGAATTACTCCGAATCCGAGCGCCGCAACTGGCCATCGTCTCCTGCGACCCGGCCACGCTGGCGCGCGACCTGCAGGGCCTGCTGGCCGGAGGCTATCACATGCGGCAAATCACATTGGTCGATCTGTTTCCACAGACCTTTCACGTTGAAACTGTTGTGCACTTGGTGGCGCAGGTCTCCGACCTGCGGAAGACCTTTTCACAAAACCACTAGCTCTTCTTCGGCAACAGGGCGTCCATCATGGCCTTGCCTTTGCGCATGAGTAGCTCGATCAAATTGAGCGCGATCGCGAGGGCCAGCAGTCCGGGCCACAGCCGCAGGCTGGATTGCTCGGTGCGTCCGCCCGAATCGAACACGTCCTTCGGCGCCGGATTGAACCGGCCGCCGGTGAAGCTGGAAATCGATCGCAGCAGGAATTGGTTGGAGCCGTAGTCGAGCAATTCCTGCTCCTGCTGATAGTAGCCGACCTCCGGAAAAGCATGCGACTCCTCTAGTGGCCGAATGCGGAAGAGCCCCTGGCGCTGTCCGATATGAATCCTGCCGCGATACGCTTTATCGGCCAGTTTGGTCAGCGGCAAAGCGTGTTGAAAACCGCCGGGTCCGATTACAAAGATGCCGGGGAGCTTGGCAGGCTCTTCGACGTCGCGGCCTAGTTGATAGTTAACGATCAAATCGCCGCTGGCGCTGTCGAATTCGGTTTTAGCTTCGCCGGTCTCGGCGTGAGGCAGCAGATCGCGGAAGATGTTGGTCCAAAGCTTGTCGAATCCTTTCCAGGTTACCCAGTCCGCGGCCCAGCGGCTCTTGGCGTCGGAAGTGAACACGACGGCCCTGCCCAACCCGTACTGCCAGCGTGCCAGCAGCGGATCTTTCTCGTCGACCTTCAGGATCTCGTCCGCGGTTGGCTTCGCGATGAATCTCACGTAACCCTTGAGTGGCGGAGCCGAATCGATTCCGACCCCATCCAGGATCTCCGCATTCTTGGCCACGAAGGGACGCAGCGTTTTCTCGACCGCCGTTGAGCCGGTGTGCTCCATCACATCCTTGAGCAAGAGTTGCTCGAGGCCCGCCGGCTCATTCAGGAAATAGGCCTTGCCACCTGCCAGGTTTGCCACCTTTTCCAAGTACGCCCGGTTCACATCCTGTCCCAAACCGACTGTGGAGATGGTCACGTGCTGCGCCACCGCTTCCTTGGACAAATCCAGACTATCGCCTTCCTCAGAGATTCCATCGGTCAGCAGCACGATGTGCTTGAAGGTGGCGCGCGATGGAAGCACTTTGCGATAAGCCTCGGCCAATGCCGGCGCGATCTGGGTGCCCCCATCCGGCACTATGCCCGAAATCAGGCGCTTGATCAGCGTGCGGTCTTCCGCCTTTCTGATTGGTACCGCCCATTGGAAAGAATTGTCGAAAATCAGAACGCCGACCAGGTCGATGGGACGCAGGTTATCCACAACGCCGATCGCCGCCAGGCGCGCCAGCTCGATCTTCTTGCCTTCCATGGAAGACGACTTGTCAATGATGAGCACCACGGCCGTGCCTTCGGGCGAGCGCGGCGGGGCAAGATTCGCGGGTAGCGTGCGATCGAGAGCATCTTCGGTCTTCTTATTATCCGCGTAGATATTGCGCTCTCCGGCGATCACCAACAATCCCCCGCCTTGCTTGACGAACTTTTCGATCTCGTTCTTTCTGGAAGCGGGCAGCGACTCGAGATCGAGATTGTTGAGGGCCACGAGTTGGAAATCGTTCAGCGTTCCGTGCATTGGATCGTTGGTTCGTTCGACATCAAACTGCGCGGCCGCCAAGGTCTGCAAAAGATTTTTCTCGCTGCCTTCCGGGTCCTGCGAAACATACAATACTTTCGGACGGCGCAGATTGACGGCGCGATCGAACTGGATAGTGCCGAGGTTCCCCGCGCGAATCACCCCCGATAGATTCAACGCCCCGGCGGTGGTCAAGCTGGCGTGAACTCGAATCTGATTGCTGCCTTTTTCGAGCGCGACTGAATTGGTTCCAAGCAATTTGCCTTCGGCGCTGATCGCGACAGAGGCCTGGACGGGTCCCGGCGAGGAAATGCTGAGGTCGATGGGGAATTTCTCGCCGGTGAATCCGACAGTCGGCAGGCTCACCGATTCCAAGCGCAAATTCGGCTGGGGCCGGCCTTCTAGAGGCATCGTATCGATTGGGATTCCAAGGTGCTGTGCCTGCCAGGCAGCGCGCGTGATGCTGCCGGTGTTCTCCTTGCCGTCCGAAATGAGAACCAGCCTCGGCACCATTCCCGAGGGCAATGAAGCGATGGCTTCCCCGATGGCCGCTTCCAGATCGGTAGCGCTGCCGGCATCGCCCGCCGTATTCTTCAACTGCCATCCATTCTTCTCTTCCTCAGGCGCAGGATTCCGGACTGACCTGGCAAAGGGAAGAACGCGGGTCCAGTGACGGCCTCGCGCTTTTTCCAGCTCCGTCGCCAACTCAGAACCACGCGCGAGGTCCTGCGAGGAAACGCTGGATGAAGTGTCCACCAAAACCGCGACTGCCATCTTGGTTTGTGGGATGGTGAGCACGGGCTCAGCCAAAGCCACGATGATCGCCGCTAGCGCGAGCGTCTTGAGAATCAAGGCCACAACGCGGCGAGTCTGCTGCAATTCAAACACCGCCCAGCCGAGAGGCAGGAGCAGAAACACCAGCACCCAGGCGCGCTCGAAGGTCATGACGCTTTCCTCCAGAGCACTCGGCGGTCGGCTTGGGAGGGCGGGACGTACCGCGTCCGCATTCGTCCATAGAGAATCCAATCCAGCAGCAGGCCCATCCCGCCGAGCAGTGCCAGCCATTGCCAAATGTCCCTGGAAGCGGGCTCCGACGGTCCTCCTCCCGGTAAACCGCGTTTTCCGCTGGACGGCTTCCAAACGAAATCACCGGGCTGCGGCAGGGTAAGGGAATACACCATTTCGCGATCACCGGTGAGCACTCGCACGATTCCCGCCGATCCGGCGAAGAACCGCAATCTTCGTCCGTCCAAGGTGAACGGCAGCGACTTGCCATCTTCTGTTGCCACGTGAATATTGGATGGATCGGTCTCCGATTCCAGCTCGACGTCCACGGTTCCAACGGTGCCGGCCGTCAACTCCCACGATCGGAAAATCTCAGGCGCCATCCAGCGGAGAATGTTAGCGAACAGCAATGGAGTGGTAAGCGAATATTTCATGCCGGATCGCACGGGATGAAACCCGAATACGACCGTCTTCGGTTTTGTCGGCCGCGCGACGATCAGGGCGCCGGTGTCGGATTCAGCGACGGCTACATCGCCGGGATCGACACGGAATAACTCAGCGCTTGGAAACTCGAGATCCTTCGCGCGGAGACCGGCACCCAGCGGATGATCCACTCGCCAGCGTTTCAGCTTGGCATTCTTCTCGACGGTTCGAACGGCGATGGGCGACTTGCCGGCGGGGGGCTCCATCCAAATACTTTCGGTTGCTGGCGGCGATGGGGGAGCGAAGCGATCCAAAAGCACGATGCCGCTCTTAACGTTGGGATCGTAACTGGATGACGGCAGGAAAGTGGCCTGGACACCGGAGATGGAGGTGAATATCGGCCGCAACAGCTCCGGTTCGGCGGAATAGACCATCACCGGCAGAAGCTTGCGGGCCGGCAGTTCGAGCACGGCGCGATCATCCTGCTGAAAGGCATCGCGGGTGATCAGGCGCGCTTCCAGCCATCCGGCCGCCCGAGTCTTGAAGCGGAAGGTCGCATTCTCTTCGGCGCCGGGCTTCAACTCAAAGCGGCGCGTTCCGACAGGTGCTCCGCCGAACTGCACCCCTAACGGCACCGCGCGAGGCGTGGTCCCGTAGTTCTTGACAGTGATGAATACTTCCCAGATGTCCGGATCGCTCAGCGAGCGGCGCACGCCCACCTTGCGCAAGCCGGCATGTTCGGTCGGACTCGCAATCGGGACGAATCGGAGATTCGGCGGCGTGGCAGGGAGCGCGCTCTCATCGCCGGCGACACGTCCCGCGCCCACGAATACGATCTCGCCGGGTTGTTGAGCGTGGAGGCGTTGGGCCTGGCGAGCAAAGTCGAGGGCCTGTTCAATATTCAAAGGCGCCGCGCCCGGCTGAGTCTGATCGATGGCTTGCTGGACTTTCTGGCGATCGGATTCGAACAAGGTCGCTGGGGTCGCGAGCACATCGGCGCGCACTACCATCACACGATCGCTGGAGGGAAGCGAGCGGACGTAGCCGCGGGCCGCCGCGCGAGCCTGATCGATTAATCGAACCTGACCCGTGCGCGCAGCCATCCACGCCGAGCTATCGAGAATCAACACGTGATCGCGAGACGCGCGCGCCGGCGATCCCAGGCGAAGCTGAGCGATGGCCAGCAATAGAAGCAGCAGGCTCAATAGCTGCAAAATAAGCGACCATGGCTGCTGCAATTTGCGGCGGTGCTTCAGGACCGGAGGTTTATCGGATAAAGCAAAGAAACGAAGCGTGGCCACCGTATGCTTCTTGCGCATCCGGTCCAGTAAGTAAAGCGCCACCACGACGCCGGAGAGCGAGCCCAGAAGGCCCAAAAACTCCGGCAGCGATAGGTTCAAGAAAAACATTGGAGTTACTGGATTGCACCCGAGCGCGCCAGCGGACCGAAGATGGCCTCCTCGATCGGATTGGAAGTGGAAAGACCTACATAGCGCCCGCTGTTCCTCATGCCGATGCGCTGGATACTTTTGGCAAACTCGTCGAAGGCGCTGGTATAGTTTTGGCGCGCAGCATCGTCAAAGCCTATCTCGAGCGTAGAGCCGGTCTCGGCATCCATCAAGTCGAGTTGCCCTTCCCACGACGGTTCCCGGTCCTCGTCGGACCACAAATGGATCAGGATCAGCTCATGTCCGAAGTCCGCCAGAAACTGCAGCGGCCGCTCGCAATCGGTTTCGTCCAGAAAATCGGAAATGATGATCAGCAGCCCGCGCTGCGGATACCTGGAGATGAACTGTCGCGCCATCTGAAAATAATTGGTCTGTCCGGATGGCTTCAGCTCTTGCAGGAAGTTCACCGCCGGAATGAAACGGTGACGCCCGCCGCCGCTCAAAAAGGAATCCCCTAAGTCATGACCGAAAGGCTGAATGCACATGGTATCGAGCCGCACCAATCCGACATAGCATAGCGCCGCGGTGAGCTTGCGCGCGTAATCGAACTTAGAGACGTCGCCGGTGGTCATGGAGTTGCTGCAATCGAGCAAAAGCCGGACGGGAATGCGCGGCTCGACCTGAAACATTTTCAAAAAGAGCTTTTCCAGCCGGAGATAAGCGCGCCAGTTGACCGCGCGCAGATCGTCGCCATGATGAAACTGCCGATGGTCGAGGAACTCCTGACCAGGTCCGGCAAAGTGCGAGATGTTGTGCCCGCCCACCAGACCGGGAAACGACTTTTGCCATTGAATGGCCAGCCGTTCCAGTTTCTCGAGGAACGTACTGTCGATAAGCGGGCTCGGTTTCATTTGGCGGCAGCGGCAGTGACGTTTTCGATGATCTGAGTAAGAATCGTCTCCGGGGTCTGCCCGTCGGCGTGCGCGTCGAAGTTCAGGATAATGCGGTGACGCAGCACCGAGGGAGCAATCTCGCGGATGTCGTCGCTCGAGAGATTGAGCCGGCCGTGCATCAACGCCACCACGCGTCCACACTCCACCAGGGCCTGAGCGCCGCGCGGCGAACTGCCGTAGCGAATATACTTATTCGCGAGTTCGTGGGCGTAAGGCGTTCCCGGCTGCGTCGACATCACCAGATCGATCGCGAAATCCTGCACGTGCTCGGCAACCAGAACTTCCCGGCAGGCGGCGCGCAATTGCATGATCGCGTCGCGGTCCACCACCTGATGAACGGCAGTTTCGTCGCGGTGCACGGTGCGCTCCACGATGCGGTTCAGATCCTCGCGCGAGGGATAACACACCAAAATTTTCATCAGGAAGCGATCCAGCTGCGCTTCGGGAAGCGGATACGTTCCTTCCATCTCGATTGGATTCTGCGTTGCCATCACCAGAAAGGGAGCGTCCAATTCGTGAGTCGTGTTACCGCTGGTCACGGTGCGTTCCTGCATCGCTTCAAGCAGCGCCGACTGCGTCTTCGGCGTAGCGCGATTGATCTCGTCGGCCAATACGAGATTGGCGAAGATCGGACCAGGCTGGAAGCGCAGCGCTTTGGCGCCGTGATCGTCGGTCTCAATGATCATGCTGCCGACGATGTCGGCGGGCATGAGATCGGGCGTGAACTGAATACGCGAGTATTTCAGATGCAACACCCGGCCGAGAGTGCGAAGCAGAGTAGTCTTGCCGAGGCCCGGCACTCCTTCAAGCAAGACGTGACCACCGGCCAGCAGGCATGTCAAAACACCGTCGACTACCGGCTGTTGGCCAACGATGACTTTTCCGATTTCGTTGCGCACCAGATCGAGATTACCGGTGGCGAGTTGAAGCGTGGAATCAGTACGCACGTATCTATTCTAAGGTTAAAACCTGCGTTACGGGGAACTGTTTTCGGACGGCGGTACTATAGCATGAGAGGCCATGGCGTCGACCGATTCGCTGCACGATCCAATCCAACAACGGCTGACCGATCTGAGAAACGCGCTGCTCAGCCTTCACAAGACGCTACTCGAATCGGAGCGCGCCTTTTACGAGCGCGACATCGCCCGCATCCGGTCGAGCAGTGAGCTGTTGAAGCTGGTGCTGTACGATCCGTGGTTCGCCTGGCTGCATGAGCTTTCGGAGCTGGTGGTCATGATCGACGAAACTTTGGACGCCAAAGAACCGCCCTCCGGAATGGACGCTGACCGGTTCGTGGCGCAGGCTCGCGAGTTGATCGTCCCCAACGAAAATGGGAGGGGGTTCGAGAAGCGTTATTTCGAAGCGATGCAGCGCGATCCGGATGTGGTGCTGGCACATGGGCGAACGCGCAAGCTATTAGAAGGCCTGGGATGAGCCAGGCTGGCTGTCGAAAAACGGCGGCAGTTCCTAGGCTTCTGAACTTTCGCTCTTGCGGCTAAGATCCTCCGCTAGAATGATGGCCTCGGCCAGATCCTTCATCGGACGCCGCAGCCGGCGGCTTTCGTTGCGAAGGCGAAGATAAGCTTCTTCCTCCGTCAGATGGTAGCGCGTCTGCAGAATTCCTTTGGCTCGTTCCACCAACTTGCGCGTCTCGAGTTGCCGCTTCATCTCCTGAGTTTCTTCGAGCAGGCGAGCGTTTGCCTCGGCCAGAAGCGACTTCGAAATGATGCCGCCCATTTGTTCGCCGACGAAGGTCAGAAGAGCAATTTCGTCCGGCGTATGATCATGGAGCTCGCGATGATGGACGTTGATGACGCCGATCACGTCGCCGCCGCTGACGAGCGGGACCGAGAGGAACGCCTCGTAGGTATCTTCAATCAGCACTTGAAACCGTTTGAAACGGTGATCGGAGCCGGCGTTGGATGAGAGCGCGACCACTGACTTGTGCTCGGCCACCCAACCGGTGACGCCTTCGCCCACCTTCATACGCAGCGTGCCGAGAGCAGCCGCGTGCGGGACCTGGGAAGCGCGCAACACAATTTCACCGGTGTCACGCTCCAGCAGGTAAACCAGACAGGCGTCGCAGTCCGTCACCTGCGCGGTGAGTCCGACAATTTCTCCGAGCATTTCGTCCAGCGATAATTCAGAGCTGACGATGCTGCTAATCCGATGTAGAAGCGCGATTTGGGAGCTGGGCGGCTCCATAACGAGCATGGTTGCCATAACCAAGGGTATGCGACGACGGGGAAGGGGTCCAATCGAAAATTCCTATCGGGTCCATGACGACTTGGTACTATCCGCGAAGACGTTGATGCAATTGGAGTTGTGTTGAAGCAAGCAGGCGATTAAAGAATCGCTACCAGTTTCTTCTGCTTCTCCCCGGTGACGCGCGCCTCGCCTGGCCCGACGTAGACATTCACTTCCGACCGGATTCCGAATTCCGGGAGATAGACGCCGGGCTCGACCGAGAAGCATGTTCCCGGAATTATTTTGCGCTCGTCGTGAGTCTCAAGGTTGTCCATGTTGGCGCCGGTCCCGTGAACTTCCTCGCCGATGGAGTGCCCGGTGCGGTGCACGAAGTACTCCGCGAAGCCCTTCTCCTTGATGTAACCGCGCGCCGCGTCGTCCACATCGAAACCGTGGATGCTTTCGTTCTTGCGCATCGCTGACTGGACGCGTTCGACGGCGCGATCCCGGGCGTCGCGCACAACTTCGAAAACATTCTGGATGGCCGAGGGCGGCTCGGCGCCGCAATAACCGGTCCAGGTGATGTCGTAGAAAACCGCGCCTGGCCGATCGAGCTTGGCCCACATGTCGATCAGGACGGCGTCACCTTTGCGGATTTCACGGCTGCCTTCGGGCCCGGGCTCATAATGCGGGTTCGACATGTTGGCGTTGACACCGACGATGGGACCGTGATCGGTTACCAAGCCGGACTTTTCGAATCCGTCACGGATGAAGCGATTGACCTGCCATTCATTTATGGTCCGGTTAGCCTGGAGCGCCATCCCGATGGTCTGGAAGGCTTCGGCGCGCACGCGATCCACCCGCCGGCCCGCTTCGAGGTGCATTTCCAGTTGCTCGGCGGTCCAACGAGCTTCAAAAAGCTGGACGAGGTTGGCCGAGGTGACCACTTCAACACCCGTGCTGCGAACCAACTCCAACGTTCCGCCGTCCACCAGCGAGACGTATGGAATGGCGCAGTTGGGCGAGTACTGCATCGCGATTCGCCGGCAGCCCGCCAGCAAGTTTTTGATTCCGTCTACCTGCGCGCCCCAGCTCGAATAGATTTGGGTTTTGCCGGGCAGTCCCGTCAATACTCCAGACTCGATGGCGTGAACCAGGCCCTTGGGTTCGCCCTGCGCGGGAATGAAGTAATACCAGCGGCGAGTCACGGTCCGGGCGGGATTCAGCTTCAAAATGCGATAGGCGAGCGGGTCGCGCTGGTGATGATCGAAAAACAGCCAACCGTCCAATTTCTCGTCTCGCAGGGCTTCCTGAATTTCTTTTGTCTGCATGGTCAACTCTCGAAGAACGGTTTCCATTTGGCGGGTTCGGGCGGCGGCGTCAACAGGCTGATCAGGATCAAGCTCACGAGCGATGCCGCCAGGGCGGGATAGATCGCCAGGTCGTAGCCAACCAGGTTCAGGCCGACTGTGATGGCAGCTCCCAATACGATCGACACAATCGCGCCGGATGTGGTGGCGCGTCTCCAGAAAAACACGGCCATCACGGCGGGCGTCACGGCGGCGCCGTAAACCGTGTAAGCGTACACGGAGGCATTCAAAATCGATTCGAACCTGGTCGCTTGCAGCAGCGCGAAAAGCCCCAGCAGCAGGACGATCAAACGGGACATTACCAATTTTCTCTTTTCGGAGGCGCGGGGATTGATGAAACGTCCATAGACATCGTGAATCAGATTGGTGGACGGCGAGAAAAGGTAATTGTTCGCCGTAGAAATCACCTTCGCAAAAACCCCGCCGAGTAATAGCGCGCCGATGAGCGAGGGCAAGCCCTGGAAAGCCGTGAGCGGAATAATCTCTCTGGGATGTTCAGTTTTGAACAGCGAACTGCCGATCACGGCGAAGGCTATAAGCAGCGTTTCCAGAATCAAGGTGCCGGCAATCCATCCATAGACGGCGAACTTGGCATCGCGTTCAGAGCGGGCCGAAAAGAATTTCTGATACATCCCTTGATTGCCGATCAGCAGCAGCGTCGTGGGAATCATGTAGTTGAGCGCTTGCGGCAGACTGAGATTTCCCAGCACTTGAAAATGCGTAGGCGGGAGAACGGCACGCACCTGGGTCCAGCCGCCCGCCTTCTGAAGCAATAGCGGGACCGCGATGATTACGATAGTGGTCACTAACCCGCCGATAACCAGATCGAGATAAGCGATGGACGCCATCCCCGCGGCCGCCGTGAACACAATCACGAAAGCCGCGATGATGCACATCCCTTGGTTTCTGCTCACGGACGGGAAGATAAGATTCAGAATGTCTCCACCGCCTTTGAATTGATAGCTCGCAATCACGGTGTAAGAAATAACGATAGCGATGGTCCCCATGACGCGCGCCGTCGCGTTGTATCTTGTTTCGAGCAGATCTGGAACGGTAAACTGCGCGAACCGCCGCGCTCGTCCCGCGATCAACGCGATGAGGATGAGTCCGACCCAGCCGCCCGCGGGCTGCCAAAGCGCAGCGAATCCGTTCCGGTACGCATTTTCTCCCCCGGCGAAGAGGCTACCGGCGCCGATCCACGACGACAGAAGCGTAAACACTAGGACCGGCCACGGCAGCTTTCTGCCGGCCACCAGAAAGTCGTCTTGGTTCTTCACCGACCGCGTTTTGATGATAGTGACCACGCAGAGCGTGCCCACCACAATCGCGAGTACAATAGCGTAAATCATGGCTGGGCGACGCCGCTGGGGTCGCGGTCAAGATTTGTCGCGAGTTTGTGATGACGCACTCGAGTGTTCAAGTTCAGTACTCCGGCAACATCCTTCGTGTCCACCACTTGGAAGTCGGTGACATCGTCGAGCCAATCCTGGCTGAGTCCGTTGCGATACTGCGTAGCAACGGTCAGTGTATACTCCTGACGGCTCAACAAGCAATCCAACTCGAATTCGATTTCGAGCGTCTCGCCGGCTTGAATATTTCCCAGGTCGACACCCTCCAGCCGAGTGTTGGTTCCAAACACGTCCATTCCGATCCGGTTGCGGACGAGTATGCCGACCACGGGATCGGAGACGGTCCGGCGAAAATTCGCCTGAATGCGAATTACGATCGACTCCCCTGGCCGGAAAGTGTGGCAAGGTTCACCGGCGCCGTTCAGTAATCGCACATCCAAGATTTGGCTGGCTCCGTCGCCATGACGGAAGCTGCTGTTCGCGGCTGCGCCCACGCTCGCACGGTCGTCGCGACCCCGATTCTCCCGTTCACGGTCGAGGACGAAGCCGACGTACTGATTCACCGCGTCCTTCGGCGTCCCTTCCATCACTACTTTACCTTCGAGCATAAAAGCAGCGCGGTCGGCTAATCGTTTGACTAATCCTAAGTCATGAGAAACCAGTAACACGGTTACTTTTTTCTGGCGCAGCTCTTCGAACTTTTGGATGCATCTGCTGGCGAAAATCGCATCACCGACCGCGAGGGCTTCGTCCACGATCAAAATCTCGGGATCGATGTGGATGGCCGTCGAGAAGGCCAGGCGAACGTACATGCCGCTGGAGTATTCTTTGACCGGGCGATCGATGAATCGGCCGATCTCGGCAAAGGCCTCGATCTTGGGAAAGGCTTGGTCCAGCTCTTTGCGCGAAAGCCCCATGATCTCGCCGTTCAACAGGACGTTGTCCCGTCCGCTGAATTCCGGATTGAAGCCGGCGCCCAACTCCAGCAGAGCGGCTACGCGGCCTGTGCACAAAACTCGACCACTGGTTGGCTTCAGTATGCCGGTGATGATTTGGAGTAGAGTGCTCTTTCCGGAGCCATTTGGTCCTAAAATCGCAAAAACCTCGCCCTTATCGACTCGCAGGTTTACGTTCCGCAGCGCCCAGAAATCAGCAGTCCGCTTTCTCGCGATCGCGAAGCTGCCGAGCAGGCGGTCGAAGGGATGGCGATAAAGATGATAGACCTTCGAGACGTTTTGAACTGAAATCACGGCCGCACTCACACTGTACCTAAAACGGCAGTGGGAGGTTGTCGTTAACCAAGCTGAACGCTGCGACGCAGTCCGTTGGAGAGGGGAAGAGGATACGTCGGTGCTCCAATGAGCCCTTGCCGGCCGGGATTCAAGTAACTAAGCCGGATAGCTTCCTGACACAACGCCTGACTTTTGCCGGACCCGATCGGCCCCGAAAATCCCTTAAACCTCGCGCTCGAACTGTGAAATTTGCGCTGCGATGGAAGCGGAACGTAAACTATCTCTCGATGCTTAACTTCTCCGCTGGCTCGCTCCACCTGATGATGATCTCCCTCGGCTGCTCCTGGTCCTCTAACTCCCGTTCGAGCTGGGTCAGCCGAATGTAGTCAGCCATCGTCGCTTTCGTTTCCTTGTTCTTAAATTCTTTCTCGATCTTTCGGAGGAGCGTGCGGATCAGTTTCGTCCTATTTTTGGGCGCTCTCCCCGCCGGCTTGCTTTCCATGTTCAACCCGCTTCCCAAAAAAATGGGCGCCCCATTTCGGGAGCGCCCGTAAACAACTCTCTCCTGCCCCAAACTATCAGTTGGATCTACACGGCAGCGGGGATTAATCTTCTAAACGATTGAAATCACTGCGTACAATATTCACGAAATCTCCGTGAACGCTCGCTCGCTCGTTATGCACTTGCTAACCCGCGCAGATTCCACCCGCAGATTCTGCTGGCTTCCAGTTTGTTGCCTCCTGGACCGGGCCAGTGCGTTTCCAAGCTGAGGTACCCGGCATAACGATCCTGGAGCAAGGCGGCAATCTGGCCCTTCCAGTCGATCGCGCGCGTGCCCAGCGGACCCCAGACCGGCGCGTGGCCGTCCATGTGACAGTCTTTGGCGTGAACATGTACGATCCGTTCGGGCGGCAATAGGCCATAGCCCTCGGGATATGCATTCTCCCCGGCGACATATGCGTTGGCTGGATCCCACACCACGCGCAGGTTCGGATGCGGTACCGCCTGGAGCACTCGATCGGTCTCTTGGGCGGTGCCGATATTGCACGCGTGCTCGTTCTCCAGCCCGATGATCAAATCCTGCCTGGCGGCCGCTTCCGCCAGCACGCTTAGATATCGCACGATCCCGTCAAAACATTTCTCCGGTTCTACGGTTCTCCAAAACGAAAAGACCCTAATGATCGGCGCCTTGAACTTCTTGGCGATTACGAACGCCCGCTCGGTCAGCCTGGGCTGGTCTTCGAAGGTGTGCTTCGATGCGAAGACGTCGTGTTGGAACCGGCTGTCCACCGGAGGTGAATCGGGCAGCAAGCACTTCAATAGCGGCGAGGCGATCGATATAACCTTGAAGCCCATGGACGCCGTGAGGTCGCCCACCCGCTCCAGCTCTTCATCGGACAGGTCCATGATGTTCTTGCCCCAGATTACCCGCAGCTCCGCGCCGCTCATGCCGATTTCCTGCATAGCGTGCAGCGCTGTCTCCAGATCGGGCGAAAACTCGTCCGTGATGGCGGCGATCGGAATCTTCGGATTCACTCGTTCCCTCCTTTATACTGAAACCGTGCCCGAGCCAAAACCAGACGATAAGCTTCCCGCCTATACGCCCGGATTCGGCCGGCGTCTACTGATGTTCCTACTCTGCCTGATCGGGCTGATTGTGGTTTGGACCTTCGTCTGGCTCGACACGCGAAAATAAGTCGATTCCCGTTCAGATCCGCTCGGCGGCCGACTTACTCTTCAAATTGCCCATGACGTCCGACACCAGTTCCTTGGCATCGATCAGACACTTGGAAATCATCTGAATGTCCATGGCCGGCTTGCCGGGTTGGCGGGCGCTCTGGCAGTACACACCGTGCTGGCCGACCAGCACCAGGGCGTCGGTCAACAGGTCCATCGTCACCGACAGCCGCCCGCGTTCGGTCCCCATCATAAACTCCTGCTTTTCCAACTCTTCCCGGCGTTCGTCGTAGACAGACATGGCTTAATCCATTGTAAGGGTGCCCGGGGACTAAAGGATGTGCGAGACTTCGCCGATAGTACTTCCAAGGAGACGTACTGCATGTCTGTATTCCGCCAAATCCTGTTTGCGATCATTGTCTTTGCGCTGCTGCCTCCGGCCGTCGTCCGAGGTTCATCCGACACCGCCACGTATACAGGCGGCTCGGTGAAGTCCATTCCGCTCAATCTAATCGGGACCCTCGACGTCAGCGACAGGGGCGAACTGCGGTTTGATTACGGCACCGGAACGTACAAACTGCCATGCACTCAGATCACCAGCACGGCGACCACTCAGGATGAAGCGCGCCGTTTTCTGCATAGGTTCAAGCTCCCTTCGGTGGCCCCCGGCAGAAAAAAGGAAACTCTCACCGTTAACTACAAAGATGCGGCTGGAGTCAACGGAACATTGAACTTTGAGCTCACCGCCATGCAAGCTTCGGCTCTACTTGAGACGATCGCCATCAAGAAGGCCACGCCGGAATCAGCCGCCTTCGGGAAGAACGGTGATGATTGGTGGGGCGACAAATATTGGAAGACCCCTCGGAATAGAAGCGAGTGGGAAGGTGGGGCCAACCCGGCCGAGCAGACCGCCCAAGCGGTCCCTGGCGTTAGCAAATAAGCAAGGAATCATCCTAAGAAGCGTTATAGCGGCATGGGCAACCGCCCGTGCCGCGTCTTTTTTTCACTTCGTTTGAAGCTACTTCACTAGTGCTGCTACAAGTACACCCGCAGTTACCAGGATGGCGCCGAGAACGTTCCCGGTGGTAGGCTTCTCACCGAGGAAAACGAAGGCCATTCCCACCGCGAGCGCAACGCTGAATTTATCGATGGGCGCCACGCGAGAAGCCTCCCCGAGTTGCAGCGCTTTGTAGTAAAAAAGCCATGACAGGCCAGTAGCGATGGCCGATAGAAAGAGAAAGATGAAAGAATGCCGGGAGATGCGGAAGAGGTCCGCGGCATTTCCCTGGGCCGCTACGATTCCCCACGCGAAGAAGACAATGATCACGGTGCGGATGGCGACCGCCAGATTACTGTCCACATCCCGGACACCAATCTTGCCGAAGATTGCAACCAGTGCGCCGAAGAAGGCCGAGAGGATAGCGTAGATCGTCCAGGTCATACTATTCATCTATCACCATTGTGTGCGCTTGGGCCCTGGAACTTTCCCTCATCGCCTCAGGTGTTAGCCTGAAGGTGGCCGGAGGAAAGCATGTCGACTACGCCAGCCCCTCCCAGGGTTCTTTGTGACCGCATGGAATCCGCGCGATCCCGCACGGATGAATTATTCGCCCTACTAACACCGGCAGCCTTGTATTCGCGACCTGTACCGGAGCGTCACCGGCTCATCTTTTACCTCGGGCATCTGGAAGCCTTCGATTGGAACCTAATCTGCCGCCGGTCCCTCAGCATTCCTTCGTTTCATCCTCAATTCGACAAGCTGTTCGAGTTCGGCATTGACCCGCCGGTCGGGCAGGCTGCCCAGGATCAGCCGACCGATTGGCCCTCCGTCGAAGAAGTGCTGGCTTACAACCGGAGAATCCGGGGAATCATCGACGACTCGCTTGGCCGGGCGCCGGAGCAACTGGTTCACGTCGCGCTCGAACACCGGCTTATGCATGCTGAGACGTTCGCCTACTTGCTGCACAATGTCCCTTACGATCAAAAATCTGCAGCCTCCATCGGGCCGCTTCATCACAGCCGCGCCCTAGCCGGGGGAATGATTGAAATCCCGGCCGGCTACGCGACGCTCGGCCAGAAAGCCGGTGAATTTGGCTGGGACAACGAATTCGACCAGCACCGGGTTGCCGTTCCGGCGTTCACGGTCAGCAAATACAAAGTCACCAATGGCGATTATCTGAAGTTCGTCGAAGAGGGAGCCGCGGCTCCCCACTTCTGGGCGCGACGAGGCGGAGACTGGTTTTATCGCGGCATGTTCGCTGAAATCCCGCTGCCCCTCAACGCGCCGGCCTACGTTACGCATCGCCAAGCCGCCGCTTACACGCGCTGGATGGGAAAGGACTTGCTCACTGAAGCGCAGTTCCATCGGGCGGCATTCGAAACTCCGGAGCAGAAAGTGCGTCATTATCCATGGGGGACTTCTGTGCCGGATGCAGCTCATGGGAATTTCGACTTTCACCACTGGGACCCGGTGGATGTCGACGCCAACCCGGCCGGGGATAGCGCCTGGGGCGTTTCCCAGCTCGTTGGAAACGGCTGGGAGTGGACCTCCACACCGTTCGGTCCTTTCGCGGGATTTCAGCCCTTCCCGTTCTATCCCGGTTATTCCAAGAATTTCTTCGATGAAGAACACTACGTGCTGAAAGGCGCGTCGCCGCGGACCGCGTCTTGCTTCTTACGCCCTTCTTTCCGCAATTGGTTCCGGCCCGACTATCCCTATGTCTATGCCACTTTCCGTCTTGCCGAAAACTAGCGCGACCGCGGATGAGAGCACGCGCGAGTTTGCCTCCGACGTACGGGCAGACCTGAGCAAGCCTCAGAAGGAACTGCACTCCAGATATCTTTATGACGAACTGGGCAGCGCTCTTTTCGAGGCCATCACGCACCTGCCCGAATACGGGGTCACGCGAGCAGATGAGCGTTTGCTGCGGAAACACGCGCGCGACATCTCGGAGTTGATCACGGAGCCTGCGACCGTGATCGAGCTGGGTAGCGGTACTGGCCGCAAAACGCGTTATGTCTTGAATGCGCTTAAGAGAGCGGATCGAGTGCCGCGTTATTTTCCGATTGATGTTTCGCGCGAGGCTTTGGGCCGCTGCCTGCGCGAGCTAGCCGACATCGCCGACGTGCGGCCGCTCGAGTATTCCTATGTCGACGGACTGGCTCGCGCGGCAGCCCACCGCCGTGCTCATGAACGCCTACTGGTCCTATTTCTCGGGAGCACCATCGGAAATTTCGAGCGCATGCGCGCCATCGAGTTCCTATGTGACCTGCGAGAATGGCTGCTGCCGGGCGATACGCTTCTGATCGGCGCCGACCTGGTCAAAGATCCCGATCGCATGCTGCTTGCCTACGACGATCCCACGGGCGTTACCGCGGCCTTCAACCTGAATCTGCTGGGCCGCATGAATCGCGAGCTGGGCGCAGATTTCGACCTGCGCACGTTCGAGCATGAAGCTCGCTGGAACGAGACGGAACGACGCATCGAGATGCATCTGCGCTCCCGCGTGGATCAAACTGTATTCATCACCGAGGCAGATTTGAGAGTCCGGTTCCGGGGCGGCGAAACCATCTGGACTGAGTCGTCCCACAAATTTCACCGTGACGAGATGTTTGAAATGGCGGACCAAACCGGCTTTTGCGTCCAGGCGCAGTGGGTGGACCTGGAGTGGCCCTTCGTCGAGAGCTTGTGGATGGTTCCCTGATGGCGGCGGCCGACGCCACGGCAACCGTAGAATTCCGGCAGGTCACCTATCGCGTCGGCGGCAATCTCATTCTCGACAATTTGAGCTGCTCCATTGAGCCAGGAGAAACCCTGGTGCTTCTCGGCCGCAGCGGAGCGGGAAAAACGACCGCGCTCAAAATGGTGAATGGGCTTCTGTTCCCGACCAGCGGCGAGGTGTGCGTGGATGGCCGCTCGACCAAAGAGTGGGACCTGATTGCGTTACGGCGAGGCATCGGCTACGTGATTCAGGACGTCGGCCTGTTCCCGCACTTCACCGTCGCGGAAAACGTGGGCTTGGTGCCGCGCCTGGAAGGCTGGCCCAATGAGCGCATCGCGGCCCGATCCCGCGATCTGCTTCAGGACGTGGGGTTGGAACCACAACAGTTTTTGGATCGGCATCCCCACGAGCTTTCCGGTGGCCAGCGCCAGCGAGTTGGCGTGGCACGCGCCCTGGCCGCCGACCCCCGGCTGCTGCTTTTCGACGAACCATTCGGCGCCCTCGATCCGGTCACGCGTCTGGAGCTGCAGGATCAATTCCTGGCCCTCCGGAAGCAGTTTCGGAAAACTTCCATCTTCGTCACCCACGATGTACGCGAAGCCCTGCGCCTGGGCACTCGCATTGCGCTGCTCGATCGTGGCAGACTGGAAGTTCTAGCGACACCACAGGAGTTCTTGAAATCGCGGGAACCGGTTACGCGTGCGTTCCTGGCTGTCCTGGATATTGGAAATGCGATGAACGCCGATGACCGCCCCTAGGAGGTTGCTGAAAAAGTTGTCCAATAGCTCATGTTGGCAGGTCGGGGACCTGCCCCACAACTGCAGACCCTTGACTTACATGCCCACGTGGCGCAGGTCTCTGACCCGTGAGCGACTTTTTCAGCAATCCCCCAGGCATTGATGAATAGGCCAGGCCTTTTCGACGATATCCTCGAGTTGACTTCCGAGCACTTTGTGCTGGTACTGGTGTCCATGGCCATCGCGGTGGCAATCGGAATTCCGCTCGGCATCTTGCTCACGCGCCGGCCGCCTCTGCAGGGTTGGGTGCTGGGCTTCGCCAACGTATTGCAGACCGTGCCCAGCCTGGCCCTCTTTGGATTCCTGATTCCAATTCCGCTAATTGGAGGCATCGGCAAAAGGACTGCGATCGTTGCGCTGGTTTTGTATGCGCTGCTGCCGATTCTGCGTAACACCTTGGTGGGCATTCTGGGCGTGGACCCGGCCGTTCGCGAGTCGGCGGTGGCGATGGGTATGACCGATCGGCAACTGTTATGGCAGGTGGAGCTGCCTTTGGCCGCGCCGACTATTCTGGCAGGCGTTCGAGTGGCCACGGTTACCACGGTGGGAACCGCGACGATCGCGGCGGCGATCGGCGGAGGCGGACTGGGCGTGTTCATTTTCCGCGGCATCGCGTCGGTGGACACCACGCAAATATTGGCCGGCGCCGTTCCGGCTGCGGTACTGGCACTGCTATGCGATGGAGGATTAGGTTGGATCGAAAGACGATTCTCGGCTGCCTGAGCGCGTTTCTGCTGCTGGCGGCTTGCTCTTCCAGACATCGCGTCATCGTAGCATCCAAGAATTTCACCGAACAGGTGATCCTCGGAGAAATCATCGCGCAGCATCTGGAAAATCGGCTGCATTTGCCGGTGGTACGAAAACTAAACCTGGGTGGCACCCTGCTGGCTCACCAAGCCCTGCTGGCCCGCGACATCGACCTATATCCGGAGTACACCGGAACCGCCTTTACCAATATCCTCAAGCGCAGCGGCGTTAACGATCCGGTGGTGGTTCTGGACCGTGTACGAACCGAGTACGCCACCGGGATGGGAGCGGACTGGCTGGATCCGCTGGGCTTCTCCAGCACTTTCGCCATGACCGTACGCGGCGACGACGCCCGTTCGCGACATCTGGAAACCTTGAGTGATGCGGCCGCCGATCCGGCTGGGTTTACACTCGGCGCCGGTTATGAGTTTCTGACGCGCCCCGACGGCTATCCGTTGTTGGCTACCACTTATCCGATCAGGTGGAACGCCGCCGCAAAAAGCATGGACCTCGGGCTGGTTTATACCGCACTCACTCAGAAACAGGTGAGCATGGTGGCGGCCAACAGCACCGACGGATTGCTGAATAAGCTGGACGTGAAAGTTTTGAAAGATGACAAGCAGGCGTTTCCGCCTTATCAAGCTTGCATCGTGGTCCGATCCGACACCCTGGCCGCGAACTCCGATCTTCGCAAGACGCTTTCGGAACTATCGGGAAAGATCTCCGACAACGCGATGCGGGCGATGAATTACGCAGTCGATGTGGAACACAAACAGGTGCGCGATGTGGCGCGGGATTT
>DATHOT010000182.1:0-2016 GCA_035484655.1 Bryobacteraceae bacterium
CGAGTGGCGGGGCGGGAAGTAGTTGAAGCCGTAGGGTGGGCAAAGGCGCATCTGCGCCGTGCCCACCGACTCAGCATGACCTGACTCAAGATGGTGGGCACGCCATCGGACGCGCATTCGCGCGACGCGTTGGCTTTGCCCACCCTACAAACTATCCCGCGCTAGAAATCGGAAGGTTTATGCCGGCGGTGAATAACGGGTTCCCTTTTGAGCGCCGCACAAGAGCTTTTTTCCGCCGCTTCTTTGGTGGATTCGGAGCTTGTCCATACCTGCTGGACACCGGTGAAGAACAGATAGTGACAGTGTTTCTTGTAAAATGGCACCGGATAGTCGTCGCTCAGTTTGGCGGTTTCTATCCTGGATCCGACCAGAATCCCGCGATTGAGACCGTAGCCAGCCAACAGAACCAGCGCCAAGCCGAGCAAAGCCCAACGAGCTGACGGTAATCGCATGGCTTTACCCCAATACGTGCGCCGAAGCGGCGCCAGGCGGAGAGGACGTTGTCGGGAGTGACTTCCCGGTCCCCGGAGTCGAACTGGCATGGAAGATCAGCGGCAAGTTACCCTCACCCGTTATTCATCCATGCATTTGAGAATGAAATCTGTGCGGTCTCTGGGCAGGATACGCTGAACTTCAGCCATTTGCCGGCATTTGAGCTGCACCATATGCGCGGAAAGTACCTGGGCAGGGCGCTCCTCTTCCACATCCGGATCGGCTGCCCTGATCGCCATCACCTTGATCGGTGAGCCATCCGACTCGAACAGGAGTTCATATTTCCTGCCCTTTCCATCGGTAGCCGTGCAAGTGATGCTGGACACATGTTGTGCCGCTAAATTTCCAATCTGCTTGCAGGTGCCGGTCGATGGCTCGACGGCCGGAATCGGCAGCCCATCAGCCCTGGGCCTGTCCTTGGATTTCAACAGCATCCGGTCGATCGGCAGTTCGTACAGATTATCTTGCGCTCGCTTGCCGTTTTCACCCGAAAACGTGATGATGTGACTGTCATCATCTGAATCGTTGAGAGGGACGGTGAAACCCGATCGGCCCCCGGGGCTGTGGGAGAAGGCCACCGATGTGCACGCGAAATCGCGTTCCGCGACTTTCAGCGTGCTGCACTTGCCGGCCATTGACGCGAACACGTCGATCTCAGGTTCGTCGGCATAGAGCGCGACTGAAGTCATCAAAAAGCAGGTCAACGCAACAGCGACCACTCGCCAGCGGATGCGCATGAAAAATACCCCCACCCAAAGCGCAGCTTAAACTCTGCAATTGCAAAGATAAAGACGCAATGGAAGGCGTCGGGAACCGCCAAGTGAAATATCTTTGGGTGTCGCCGATGTCCGGGTGGAACGGTCAAAAGCTGACCTGACGGATTTGGACCGCGACTTCCGCCATAGATTGCCTACTGGCGGCCCACCGAATCACCAAAGCTGGCCGCGGAAGGGATTGGTGCTCCGGCTTCGCGCCACACGAAGATTTGGGGTTATGGGTCCCGGCTCAAGGCCGGGACGACGATAGCTACGCCGCGTTGTCCACCTTCAGCACGCCGCGGCGGATCTGGTCTTCCTCGATCGATTCGAACAGCGCCTTGAAATTGCCTTCGCCGAAACCGTCGTCGCCCTTGCGCTGGATGAACTCGAAGAAGATCGGCCCGATGGCGTTGGCGGAAAAGATCTGCAGCAGCACCTTGGTGTGGCCGCCATCGACCACGCCCTCGCCGTCGATCAGGATGCCGTCGCGCTCAAGGCGCGCGACGTCTTCGCCGTGCTTCGGCAGGCGGGCGTCGATCTTCTCGAAATAGGTGTCGGGCGGCGATGGCATGAACGGCAGGCCGGCCTCGCGCAGGCGCTCGACGGTGCGGTAGATGTCTTTTGCGCCGCAGGCGATGTGCTGGATGCCCTCGCCGCGATAGACGCTGAGATATTCCTCGATCTGGCCGCTTTCGCCGGCGTCCTCGTTGATCGGAATCCGGATCTTGCCGTCGGGGCTGGTCAGCGCGCGCGAGAACAGCCCGGA
>DATHOT010000183.1:0-12205 GCA_035484655.1 Bryobacteraceae bacterium
CGTCGGTAGCTCCACCGCCGCCAGCCGCTCCGCCGGCATCGAACGGGCAACCTGCGCTCCAGCCGGCGGCGTCGAACAACCGGCGCTAGTCCGACACTGCCGGCTTTTGCGCGACCATTTCCGCTACTGGCCGCTGGTGGCACAATTCTCGTGATTTTCCCTCGTACTCATGCCGGATTGTCCAATCTTGAAAGTACGCTCGCAGTTCTCCGGGCCGGGCGCGCGTGGGCGTTCCCTGCGGTTGATCCGCATCCGCGAGATGCACGATGGCGACGATGATGCCGCCGGGTTTGAGGCCTGATTTCATCTTCGGAATCAGGCTGCGCTGGAGATAGTAACAGTCGCAGATCAAGTGGTAAGCGCCCGGCTTGATTTCAAATTCGCCACGCTCCAGATCAGCCACTTGAGCGTCGATGACGAGCTTTCGTTCCCGCGCCCGCTCGCGCAAGATCTCGATCGCGAGCGATGAGCCGTCCAGAGCTTGTACGCGCCAGCCTTGTTCGGCCAGGTACAACGAATTGCGCCCAGGCCCGCAAGCCAGGTCAAGGGCACAGCCCGGTTTTAGCTCACGGCTGAAGCGAGTTACCAGCGGCGACGGCTCGGTAAAAAGTTGCTCGCCGACGCGGTAGCGCTCGTTCCATTGCTCGATGCTCAATTTGCTTTGGCTTGCTTGGCGGCCTTCTTGAAGACCCGCTTAAGAATACTGACGCCGCGATCGATCTCTTTCTCGGTGATGATATAGGGCGGCAGAAACCGCAACACCGTCTCGTGCGTGCAGTTCATGAGCAGGCCTTGCTCCATCGCATCCAGGACGAGTTGCTTGCCGGGTATACTCAGCTCGACGCCGACCATCAGGCCTTGGCCGCGAACTTCCTTGATGAATGAATGATGTTTCTGCAACTCTTCGAGCTTCATACGGAAATAGTTGCCGGCCTGTTCAATATGGGGCAGCAGGCCTTCCAGGATGTCGAGGAATTCGATGGCGACACGGCAGGCCAGAGGTCCGCCGCCAAAAGTCGACCCGTGCATTCCGGCCCCCAGCCCCTGAGCTGCTTTGTCGTTGGCGACGATCACGCCCAACGGGATGCCGCAGGCCAGCGGCTTGGCAGCCACCATGATGTCGGGCAGTACGATCGGGTCCGCCAATTGATAAGCGAAGTATTTTCCAGGACGTCCGACGCCGCACTGAATCTCGTCGAACGCGAGCAGCGCATCATAGCGGTCAGCCAGCTCGCGGGCCTTGCGGGCATACTCGGTGGTCATCGGAAAGATACCGCCTTCGCCTTGAATCCACTCCATGACGATGCCGGCGGTCCGTTCGTTCACCACCTGCTCGAGAGCGGTGATGTCATTGGCCGGCACGAATCTTGCGCCGGGCACGAGAGGCTCGAAATCTTTGCGGTATTTTTCCTGACCGGTAATCGAGAGGGCGCCGAAGGTTCTTCCGTGAAACGAATTGTGCAGCGCCACTACTTCGTACTTATCGGGATGGATCTTGCGGCCATGCGCGCGGATCATTTTCAAAGCGCCTTCCATCGACTCGGCGCCAGAGTTGCAGAAGAATGTGCGCTGGAGACCGCTGATCTTTGCCAGCCGCTCGGCTAATGGGCCCTGGTACTCGTGGTAGTAGAGATTGGAGGTATGCAGGATTAGAGCGGCCTGCTCGCGGATTGTTCTTACCAGCCGCGGGTGCGAGTGTCCCAGGGCGTTGACCCCGATGCCCGCCAGAAGGTCAAGATAACGCTTGCCCAACGAGTCATAGACGTAACAGCCCTTGCCGCGATGCAGAATAAGCGGATAGCGGGCGTAATTCTGGACTAGATATTGGCTCTCCAGCGCTTGAATCTGCTCGAGGGTGCCGGGCTGGGCCGCTGAAACGGTGGACATAACTTTCATGATAGCGCCATCAAATTCGATGTAGACGAAAAGGACCCGTCCGGCGTCTGTCTTAGAGAACTGGAGGGACCATGAAGCGCCTTATCCTGGTGTTCCTGCTTGCAGCCATTACCAGCGCCCAGTCCCCGCCCAGGTTCGAGGTGGCATCCATCAGACCGAGTAATTCGGCGGATCGCCGTCCGTTTCTCAACATCGAGCCGGGGGGGCGATTCGTTGCAAGGAACTTCTCGGTGAAAAGGCTGATGGAGTGGGCTTATCGCATTAAGGATTTCCAAATTTCAGGAGCACCGGGATGGATGGGCTCGGATCTCTTCGATATCACCGCCAAGCCGGAGGGTTCCGAGAACGCTGACAAGCCAAACCTGATGCTGCAAGCGCTCTTGGCCGAACGATTCCAGCTCGTTATACGGCGCGAGACCAGGGAGCTGCCGGTCTATGCATTGGTGGTCGCCAAGAATGGGCCGAAATTCAAGGACGCCAGCGAATCGGACCCGAACATCATAGATCTCAGTAAGCGTCCCGATCTGGCCGGACGGGGCGGACGGGCCCGGTTTACAATGATTCGCCGGGGCCGGTTGACAGCTCAAGGGGGTAATATGACGCTGCTTGTCTCTGAGCTTTCGAGCTTTCTCGGTAGAACTGTTGTAGATAAGACCGGACTGACGGGGACGTACGATTTGAAGCTCGAATGGCAACCGGACGAAAATCAGGTCGCGATGTTCCAGGCGCTAGGAGTGCCGGAGGGTTTTGGAGCACCGGCGGCGGATCCATTGGGGCCTTCGCTGTTCGCTGCGTTAGAGGAACAGCTGGGATTGCGGCTCGATTCGCAAAAAGGCCCCGTAGAGATGTTCGCCGTCGAACGGATCGAGAAACCGTCGGAGAATTAGCGGGCGTTAAGATGGCCCAGCGTCACTTGGACGCCGCCGCGATCTCGGTAGTCTCCTTGGGCTCTTGCACCGTGATGTAGACGGGCTGCTCTAGCAGCAGCGGTTGTTTGCCGGTGGTTTTTACCAGAAGCTGCAGCCTACCCGGTTTCACCGAAGGCGGAATGCGGAACTCAATCACGTCCTCCTGCTGGTCCAGCACCTTCACCTTCATGTCAAAGGTGTGATCGGTTAGGTAGACCTCATCCACCTTGGCTTTGCCCAGGAAAATACCATGGACCCGCAAAACCGAACCGATTTTTCCGCCGTCCGGCTGGACGTTGTTCATTTGCGGTGCTTGCGCCGACAACGACCCGGCGAGCCCGAAAGAGAATAGCGCGGTCAAAAGCATCAGTCGCATCAGAAAATACGCTCCGTAATAGGACTTTAATCCCAGTACGCATGGGCAGCAATGCAGCAAAAGTATCAAATCAGGTAGAGAAATAGCCTTAGGAGCCGCCGTAGGGAAACTACTAAAGGTGGGCCGGAAATAGCGGGTTGGTTGGGACGCCAACCCGCTGAGGAGGCTAGCGTTCTGCGTTCAAATGAAGACCTTTGTGAATCGCGTACAAGGCCAGTTCTAAGCGATCGGACACGCCCAGCTTGTCAAAGATGTTGTGCAGATGGTTTTTGACCGTCTGTTCGCTGATAAACATCTTTTCGGCCATTTCTTTGTTCTTGTAGCCCTGAGCGACTAACTGAACGATTTCCCGCTCGCGCTGGCTCAATGGAGACCGCTCGCGCGATTTGCCGGAGCCGGAAGCGCCGATCTCCCCCGGCGCGGCGAACTGACGCATTACAGCGGCCGTAGTATGGGAGTCCAGCCAGATCTCGCCGCCGTGAACCTTGCGGATACTCTTGATGATCAGTTCCGGGGCGGTCTGTTTCAGCACGATGCCGGAGCAGCCCAGCTTCATGGCTTGCACGAATTCATTCTTGTCCTCCGACGCTGTGAGGATGATGACCCGGGTACGTTTGTTGGTTTGCTGGAGCGCCTGCAGCGCCGAAAGCCCGTCCAGGTTGGGCATCCGTAGATCCAGCAGCAGAACGTCCGGATCGAGTTCCTGGACTTTGTCCAGCACCTCGCAGCCGTCGCAGGCCTCTCCCACCACCTGGACGTCTTCTTCCAAGGTGAGAAGCTTCTTCAAACCATCCCGGACAATCGGGTGGTCATCGGCGATAAGGACTCGGATCACGCCCTTCCTAGCCTCCAAGAGATTCGGACGAACTTCGTTGTTATTCTCGATTGTCGCAAAACCTTCGCTCATAATGTTATTTATCGACCACCTGCTTCCCGATTCTACAGGGGTACTGGTACGGGATCAATTTCAGGTAATGCTTAAACCGGCATAGCGAAATCCCTTAGATCCTTCTACTGGCTAGTTCCAAAAAGACCTCTTTGTTCGTGCCAAACCCATGTGGAGCAAGGCGCATGCCGGATTTCCAAATCGGAATTCCATCCAATTTTGGAACGCCAAACCAGCGTCTGGAACGGCAATGTTCTGCCGTGAGCCAGGTTCTTGCCTCTCTTATCCAACTAATCCAATGAGAACTAATGCCACACCCCCTTTTGGCGCTCGGTTCGCCTTTGGCGTTCCGTTTGCTCTTACGGTCCACGTGATCGACCGCGTCACAAATCAAATTGAGCACTACATGGACCTTTTGAGTACTCGACAGAAGCTCGTGGCTTCTAATATAGCGAACGCGGATACCCCAGGGTATAAGACCAAGGATATCAGTTTTCAGTTCGAGTTCATCAGCCTCGCCCAGGATGCCCAACCCAACGTGGTTGAACCCCAGGACCTGGTGGTCAAAAGCGATGGCAACAACGTGAACATGGATCGCGAGGCCCGGTTGCTCTCCGAGAACGCCTTGCGCTTCAATGTGGCGACCAATCTGATGAAGTCCCAATTGAAAACGATCAACAACGCGATTCAGGAGGGCAAGACCGGACCATGAGCCTATTATCGGCCCTTTCGGTTAGCGCCTCGGGTATGGCGGCGCAGCGCACGCGCGCGGAACTGGTGGTGGAGAACCTGGCGAACGCAGAGACCACTCGAACTCCGGAGGGCGGTGCATATCGCCGGAAAGACGCCGTGTTCACCAGTGCTCCGCAGGTCTCGGCCTTTGGGGCTGTGTTTCAGACGGAAATGGGCGAGGGCATCAACGGGGTCCAGGTCTCGGATGTCATCGAAGACACCGCAGAACCTGATAAGCGCTATATCCCCGGTCATCCGGACGCGGATAAAGACGGCTATGTTGCGTTTCCGCGAATTAATCCTGCCGAGGAAATGGTGGATTTGCTGAGCGCTCAGCGAGGCTACGAGGGAAACATCGCAGCCATGACGGCGGTCAAGGACATGATTATGCGCTCAATCTCTCTGTTGAGCTAAGACTGCGATGTCTGCACCCATCACACCCATCCGGGCACCCGCCGCGATACCGCAGATTACGCTCCTAAGCCCTTCCACCGGCTCGTCCGGCGCATTCCAGTCCGCGCTGTCGGATGCAGTTGGCCGGGTAGAGCAATTCCAGCAGAATTCGGATACCGCCATCAGTAAATTTCTCTCCGGGGAAGACGAAGAGGTTCACAAGGTTGCTCTGGCGACCCAGCAGGCGGAAATCTCCTTTGATCTTTTTCTGCAGGTCCGCAACAAGGTGATCTCAGCCTATCAGGCAGTGATGCAGATGCAAATGTAAGTATTCCGCGCCAAATGTAAGAGCCCATAAAATGAAACGACTTTTCGACAGCTTGACCTGGAAGCAGATCCTTTCCATCGTTCTGGTTGCCGGCGGTGTGATTGCTGGTTTGGTCTCTCTGTCGCGCTGGAACCAGGAACGCGACTTCCGCGCGCTGTACAGTTCTCTGTCGGCTGAAGACGCCGCAGCGGTCTTAGCCAAGGTGCGGGAGAGCGGCACGGAATTCCGGATCTCGGACAGTGGAACGTCGGTCCTGGTTCCCTCCGCCAAGGTCGCCGAGCTGCGCCTGCAGCTGGCAGCCGCCGGAATTCCCAAGAGCGGCCGAATCGGATACGAGCTATTCGACAAAACCAATTTCGGCGCCAGCGACTTCGCCGAACAGGTCAACTACCATCGGGCTCTGGAGGGGGAGCTGGAGCGCTCGGTGATGTCGCTAGCGGCGGTGGAGCAGGCGCGCGTGCACGTCACGCTGGCCAAGGAGTCAGTCTTTCTGGAATCGCGCCAGCCGGCCAAGGCCAGTGTCCTGGTGAATCTGCGGCCAGGCTCGCAACTGACCCCGCAGAATGTGGCGGCCATCTGCCAGCTTACCGCCAGCGCCGTGGATGGGTTGGCTCCCGAGGCGGTCTCGGTGGTGGACATGCGCGGGAATCTGCTGAATCGTGCCCGGAGAGCTTCGAGCGCGAACGATCCGGGACCGTCCGGCGCCGCCCTCGACTACCGGCAGCAGATCGAGCGCGATTTGCTCGCGAAGATCAATACCGCGCTGGAACCGCTGTTGGGTGTCGACAAGTTTCGGGCCACGGCGGCAGTGGAATGCGACTTCACGAGCACCGAGCAGAGCGACGAAAACTTCGATCCCGGCAAGTCCGTTATGGTGACTTCCCAGAAGACCGAAGACATCAGCGGCGGCTCGGTTGCGGCGGGCGTGCCAGGCGCCGCTTCGAGCCTGCCGCGCCCGACTTCAAAGCCCGTCACGGGGAGCAATGGGGTCACCCGGCGCACCGAAAACATCACCTACCAGTCCAGTCATACAGTGCGCCACGTGCGGGTGCCGGAAGGAACCATAAAACATATGTCGGTGGCGCTGCTGGTTGATTCCGACGTGCGCTGGGAAGGGACCGGTGATAAAGCTAAACGGATCGTCCAGCCGCCCACGCCCGCGAAGCTGAAGAGCATACACGACCTGGTGGCGGGTGTGATCGGTTCTCGGCCGAGCGCGGGGACCAATTGGTAGTGGAAAGTCTACCCTTTGAGTCCACCTTGAATCCCGAGGCGGTTTCGCTCGCGCCCAAGGCGGCGCCGGTGGTCCCGGCGACGCCGCTCGATCAACTGCTCAAAAATAAATATGTCATGATCGGAGCCGGCATCGGTGTGCTGGTGTTGCTCGGATTAGTCATCGTGGCGATAAAGTACGCGCGATCGGGAGGGCGCCGGGGTGTGGATCTGGATGGCCAACTAGCCGCAGGCAGCACCGGCGGTCCGATGGATCTCGGAAGGCAGATAGAGGCTACACTGGCCGAACAGGCGGCGCTCCGTCAGAAGCAGGAAAACGACGCGTTGAACGCTCTGAAGTTACCGCCGGTAACCAAGAAGGCAGAGGTGCTGACCAAGCACATTGGGGAACAGGCCAAGAAAGACACGACTCCGATGGCCCATGTTCTGAGGGCATGGATGAGCGAAGCGAAGGACTAGGGTATGGATGAGCGAAGCCAAGAATCAGGCCGGTGAGCGAAGTGAAGAGCCAGGGCATGTGCAAGCGTAAAGAGACAGCGGCGCGATGATTCAAAACCTGGAAACCGCGTCCACCACCTCCGACATTCCGGGGATCCGGAAGGCCGCGATACTCCTAGTCATCTTGGGAGACCAGATTAGCGGCGAAATCCTAAAACAAATGGACGAGGACGAGGTGCAGCTGCTCGGCCGCGAGGTCGCGCGCGTGGTCTCCATCAGCAACGACCAGGCCGAAGAAATTCTGGAAGAATTCTACCAGATGTCGGTGGCGCGGGAATATGTTCTGAAGGGCGGAATCGACTACGCCAAGAAAATGTTGGTGAATGCCTTTGGCCCCGAACACGCCAAGAGAATGGTCGACCGGCTGGTAAAAACGCTGGGCTCTGAGACCGCCAGCTTCGACACCCTGCAGAAGGCCGATCCACAGCAGCTCGCCAAGTTCATCCACAACGAACATCCTCAGACCATCGCCCTTATCCTTTCCCATTTGAACGCCTCGCAAGCTGCCGGCCTGTTGATTTCATTGCCGCCCGAACTTCGCGCCGACGTAGCGCTGCGAATGGCCAATCTCGACCAAATTTCGCCCGAAATCATCTCCAAGATCGCCGCCATCATCGGCCAAAAGCTCAAGTCCCTGGGCGAGTTGAGCCGCGAATCCTACGGCGGCGTACGAGCAGTTTCGGAAATGTTCAACCGCCTGGATTCGGCCACCAGCAAAGAGATCCTGGAAGCCATCGAGCAAAACAATCCTAACCTGGTGGAAACGATCCGGCATCTCATGTTCGTCTTCGAAGACCTGCTGCTGGTAACACAGGAAGCCATTAAGGAGGTGCTCGGCAAGGTAGACCGCAAGATCCTGACCGTGGCGCTGAAGGGTACCAGCGAACAACTGAGAACTCACTTTTTGCAGGGCATGTCGCAGCGCGGCGCCGAGATGCTCAAGGAGGACATGGATGCTCTGGGACCGGTAAAGATCAAAGAAGTGGAAGCGGCCCAGCAGCAAATTATCGCGGTGGTCCGGCAACTCGAGGCCGAGGGCACCATCAGCCTGAAGGGCACGGTGGGAGAGCAGTATGTCGTCTAAGCTGCACCGCGGCGGCGAAGTTTCCACGGAGCCGGTCGCTTGGCGGCGCGTTCCCTCGCTCGACGGATCTCCGATCGAAGTCAGCACCTTCCCGCGAGCCGCCTATACTCCAGCGCCGAGCGGGCCGGTAGCGCACCCCGGTAGCTCGCTACAGCAGCATTTGCGGGGAGCCTATCAACAAGGCTTTCAAGAGGGTCAGGAGGCGGCGCGGAAGGAACTCGGAGCGCAGCTCGAGGCCATGTCCGTCCGGTTGGCGCGGACCATCGAAGAAGTATCCGGAATGCGCCAACGTTTTCGTCATGAAGCCGAAGAAGAAGTCATTGCGCTGGCCCTGGCCATCGCGCGGCGAATTCTTCATCGCGAACTTACGGTGGCGCCCGAGGCGCTGCTCGGCGTGCTGAAGGCGGCGCTCGAGAAAATTGAGGTCCGGGAAGTGCACCGCGTGCGCGTTCGTCCGGAAGACATCCCGCTGGTGCAACAACATCTTGACCAAATGGGCCTGCCCCAACGTGTCGAACTGATCGCCGATCCTGCCTTGGAGCGGGGCGCGTTAATTCTCGATTCGAGCCGTGGCTCGCTGGACGCCTCAGTGGAGACCCAATTGGCGGAAGTCGAACGCGGGTTTGCGGACCTGGTGCGGAGGGCGTAAATGAATTTTTCGGCCTATCATCAAAAACTCACCGGCATCGAGACCTGCCGCTGGACTGGAACAATCACGGAGTTGGTTGGGCTGCTGGTGGAATCAAACGGTCCGGCCGCCGGCGTGGGCGATTTTTGCGAGATTACCACCCAAAATGGGCGCCTGATTCGCACCCAGGTCATTGGATTTCGCGATGGCCGCGTGCTGTCGATGCCGCTCGAAGAAACGGATGGATTGCGCCTGGGCGATGCCATCACCGGCCGCAAAGACGATGCCCGGATGGAAGTGGGGCCGGAGCTGCTGGGCCGCGTGATTGACGGATTCGGTAAACCTCTGGACGGCCTGGGACCGGTGGGCGCCAAGGAGCCCTACGATCTCTATGCTCCCGCGCCTGGCCCGCTGGACCGGGAGCCCATCGGCGAGCCGCTCGAAACCGGCATCCGCGCCATCGATAGCCTGCTGACATGCGGCAAAGGCCAAAGGATCGGAATCTTCGGAGGCAGCGGCGTAGGCAAGAGCACGCTGCTGGGCTGCATGTCGCGCTACAGTTCCGCCGATGTCAGCGTGATCGCTCTGATCGGCGAGCGCAACCGTGAGGTCCGCGATTTTATCGAGCATGAACTCGGGCCCGACGGCCTCAAGCGCTCCGTCCTGGTGGTGTCCACCTCCGACCGGCCTGCGCCTCTGCGGATTCGCGCCGCCTTCGTGGCGTTGGCTGTAGCCGAATACTTTCGCGATCAAGGCAAAAGCGTGCTGCTGGTGATGGACTCAGTCACGCGCCTGGCGATGGCTCAGCGCGAGATTGGCCTCGCCGCCGGCGAGCCGCCCAGCCAGAAGGGCTATACGCCGTCGGTTTTCAACCTGCTCCCCAAAATCTTCGAGCGCGCCGGGCGTTTTCGCACGGGATCCATCACAGGCTTTTTTACGGTGCTGGTGGAAGGGGACGATTTCAATGAACCGATCTGCGATGCAGTGCGCGCCATCTTGGACGGCCATATCGTACTTTCGCGGCAACTGGGCGCCGCCGGTCACTACCCGGCCATCGACATACTGCAGTCGGTGAGCCGGCTCGCACCCAGGCTATACACTGCCGATCAACGCGCGGCGGCGGTTAAAATCCGTGAGGCCATGGCGACGCACCAGCGCTCCGAAGACTTGATCAACCTGGGCGCTTATGCCAGCGGCGCGAATCCGCAGCTGGACGCGGCCATCCGGGTGCAGCCGCAGCTCATGGAATTTCTGAAACAGGATTCCGGCGCACACAGTCCTTTCGAGGAGACTATGTCGCGGTTGCGGGAGCTGGCCAAGGCGGCTCAATGAAGCGATTCCACTTCCCCCTCGAGACGGCGCGGCGCTGGCGGCTGGAACGGGCCGGCATCGAGGAACTGACGCTCCGTCAGATCCTGGCGGAGAAGCAAAAGCTGGTCTCCGCAAAAGGACGGATCCAAGGGGAGATGGCTCAAACGGTGCGGCAAGTGCTCGCGCAGCCGTCTATCCCAGGGCCCGAACTGGAAAACTTGGATTCCTTTCGGTTGTACGGCCGTGGCCGGGTCCGCAATCTCGAAAATCAAGAGCGGGAATGCGAAGCCCGGATCGTCGAGCAGCGCAACAAGGTCCTGGAAACCCGCCGCCAGTTCGAACTGATCGAGCGATTGCGCCAAAAAGCATTGACTGAGTGGCGGGCTGCCGGCAACAAGGAGCAGGAAGACACAGCGGCTGAATTGTTTCTAGCCAAAACCATCCGTGAGCGAAATCGGGCCTGAATGCTCGATCGGGATTCTAAGGGCTGGCTAGGAGCCGCGTCGCCCCTTCAATCCGTTGGTTCATTTGCTGGAGAACTTGCACGACATCCTGCACTTCGCGGTTGGCTTCTTCCCAGCGCGCCCCCTCCACCGCTTCTCGAATACCGGGCAGCGTCTTTACTCCGTAGCCGGTATACAGTCCGGGCGCATAGATCTGGTGCCGGTACCAATCCCGGGCAGGCAAACCTTTGGGCAGCGTGAGCGAACGTTCGGTCTCGATGAGCGCCTCATTCACTCTTGCGAGCTTGCCCGCATCCGCCTGTAAAGTTTCGCCGCTGCTGGCCGCTTCGTAAGCCTTGGCATCCGCGTCGGTCTTGGCCAGCTGATCCAACACCGGCTGGAGATCAACTTTCGTGCCGGCCTGTTTTTTAATCTCATCCACGTAGCGGCGCACTGTGCTCGCGAACTCTCCGAACTCGAACGGCAGCAGCGGTGCATCAGCCAGCCGCAAAAGCGTGGTGGTGGTCACCTGCGACAGCGCCGCGCCGTAAACAAAACCCGGATCGCCGAAGCGCTCGAACCAGGCCGGGTCGTCGTAAATGGAGTGGTACACGCCGCCCAGGTTGGGACTACCGAAGCCGAAATTCAGGCTGGCCACGCCCAGGTGATCGATAAAGGCCACATAGTCGGAGCCAGCCCCCAACGCGCCCAAATGAAATCCGGGCGGCAGCGGCTCCTCGGCAGCGGGAGCTTCGCCCCGGCCACGGCGCGTTCGAGCGACCTCCAGCAGGCTCTTGCCGCTCTGTGGATCTTTGAGATCGCGCAATATCTCGCTGGTGAAAAACTCCAGCGTATGCGATCCGGAAGCGCCCAGCGTTCCCTTGGCATTGGAATCGGAATTGATGTACACGACTCCTTTGCGAGCCAGCTCATCCTGGTGCTTCTCGGCCCATTCTGTAGATCCGAGCAAACCGTACTCTTCGCCGTCCCAGAGCGCCAGCACGATGGTGCGCTTGGGTTGCCAGCCTTGTTTACGCAGGGCCCCCAGCGTTCTCGCGGTTTCGAGCAACGATGCCGCGCCGCTGATGGGATCGTGCGCGCCGTTCACCCAGCCATCGTGATGATTGCCGTAGATGACCCATTCATCGGGATAAGTGCTGCCGGGGATGGTGGCGATCACATCGTGCAAAGGCCGGGTGGAGTTATCAAAGTCGAGCTTGAAGTGAGCGGTGGCCGGACCGGGTCCGATGTGATACGTAAATCCTAAGGCGCCTCGCCAGGCCTCGGGCGCGACCGGTCCACCCAGATTTTCGAGCAGTGGCGTGGCGTCGGCATAGGAGATCGGCATCACGGGAATTTTCATCAGGATCTTGGATTCCGCCATCGAGAGCCGCTTGGAACCGGGCTCGGAGGCCCAGCCGGGCGAAAGAGGATCGCCCACGGATACCGGCATGTCCATCACGCTTCCGCGCTGGACGCCATCGGGCGG